>JALEHL010000099.1 GCA_022770665.1 Bacillota bacterium | reverse complement strand
AGGACGAAGCAAGACACGGCGCTGCATTCGAAGGCCTGCTGAAGAGATACTTCGGCTAAGCGTTCCATAGCCGAAATGGCTTGAAACTTCGATACTTACGAGACCATCAGAGCAATCTGGTGGTCTTTTTTCGTGGGTTCGCGGTAGGGTCGGCGGGTTTGACTGCGGTTCTGCTCATGGACCCATATAATGCGATTCCTGGGTCTGACCACAGAAAAAGGGCGGTGACGGGTCACCGCCCTTCACCGCCCATCTTAATAAGATGATCTCCTTTTCGATAAAATGCTTTCTGATGCTCTGCGGTGTAATCTTTCTTTTTGATCAGGAAATAAACGCATCGTAGTATTTCATCAGCATTTCATCTGTTGTATTATATATGTTTTCTCCTAAAAAATAGTCTTTCAGTTCCTCAATGCAGAAGTCAATTTCTCCCACTCTGAAACGATTCTTTGGATCTTTCTTCGTCAATTCCAGAAACTCGATGGCCTTGTTGCAAAAACTGATTTTTCTATCTTCGTTTCCACGTTTTTTCCACTGAATGGCTCTGTTTACTTCACTTCCCACATTTGCAAGCTGTAAACTGACAGGCATATTAAACCAGTTTAAAGTTCTATCCATTTTTTTACCACCCTTTCGATTGCTTCCCTGGCAGCCGGATCTGCAACATCGCGTCCTGCTCTCGGAAATCCAGCTTCTCTGTTTCTTGGAGGATTTATCATCGAATCAAACTCTATTTCTCCAGAATCATAATAAATATTTATTCCATATAGTGCCCTTTGATTAGAGCCGCGTTCCAAAAGCATCTGCACCAAATCGGAATGCAGTTCTGCATTCAATGCAAGCAGTTTTTTTCAATATCTGCAACTGCTTTCATCATGCATATATCGGAGAAGAATGTTTCCTGCTCAATATGTTCCAAATCCCCACATCCAATTTTCTGTTCCAATATTATCATTCTTTTTTCTCCAGTTCTGGTTTATCACTCATTTCTTACACACTGTCTGAATTTCAGTATATCACCTTCATTTTTTCCGTCAATGAAGAATGTCTCTTTTTCCTTTCGTTACGGTTCACCTTCCCATTCACGAAATGGCAAAGGACGAAGCAAGACACGGCGCTGCACCCCATGAACACGTTCACCCTTTTTTTGGGGTAAAAAAGTCGAAAAGAAGGGGGCCACGGCAGGTCAGGACTTCGTCACGTGAAATACAATCTCGTTGCGGGCCGCATCGTCGGCCGGATTGAAGTAGATGGTATATTCCATGTAAGACATTCGCAGCTGTGCATGGTTGGAATTCCCGTCCGGATCATGGCCGGACAGAAAGGCCGGATGCTCGGCGAGGACCTGATATCCGGGCATCGGCCGGTCATAAATCCGCAGCACAAAAAGCCCGCCATCCGGATTTTTCACAGTGTACACCGCACTGTTTTCCTTGATGCTGAGCGCTTTGATGTTTCTGCTGCCGCATTGGTCTGTAATCTTCGAAAAGTCCATGGTTTCAACCTGCCTGAATGCCACATTTTGCTTGATATCAGTGCGGCAAGGTGCTACTCTAACTTTAACAATTATAATATAATAAGTATAATCTTACTGACATTTCTGCACAAGGAGAATTGACAACTATGAAAAAGAATATTTTCATCGTGGACGACTCCGCTTTCATGAGAATGATGCTTAAGGATATCCTGAAACGCGCAGAATATGAGATAGTCGGAGAAGCCGAAAACGGAAAAGCCGCTGTGGATCTGTACAGCCAGCTGCATCCGGATCTGACGCTGATGGATATTACCATGCCGGAAAAGAACGGGCTTCAGGCGCTGAAGGAGATCCGGGCTCTCGACCCCGATGCCGCAGTGATCATGATGGCGGTACAGGGCGAGGAAAACCGCGCATTGATGTGTAAGCTGGCTGGGGCAAAAGGATCTATCAGCAAGCCGTTCCAGCAGGCACCTGTTCTCGAAGCGGTGAAGAAGGTTTTGCGCTGAGGCCCAGCCGGATTCCGGCGCGGTTTTCCCTCGGTCTGGCTCAGCGAAGCCGAAAAACGGCAGCGTCTCCTTCAAAATCTGCGGCTCACCGGTGAAGCGGAGAGGCAGAAAAGGAAAGGGATCCTCCTGCGTCATGCAGACTCATCCATATCAGCCGGAAAAACGCCAAAAAGGTTGAATCGGAAGCGTCAAAACCTGTGCAAAGTGCTGAAAATCACGAATTATCACGGAAAATCAAGCCTCTTTCGAAAAATTTCAGGCCGGGAATCAACCTTTTTGTGAAAAAACAAGGCCGCATGGATGAGTTTGATCGAGCGCTCCATCGAATCCATCGAATTCTTCGAATCCATCGTATCCTTCGGCAGAAGCATGCCGCAGTTTTTCCCGCCAGGCCAGGGAACAGTTCCGCCAGGCCCGGGGACAGTCCCGCCAGCCCCGAATCCCGGGCTCTAAGCTTCCTCAAACACAAACTTCAGGCTTGTATCCCGATTCGACACCTCGAACGTCACCGTGCCGCCCTCTGGATTCGAAAACGTCATCTCAAAAAGCCCGTACGGCCACCCGCCGTCCTCGCTGCTGCGGTGAATGGTCACATGGGAATCGCTGCACACCGGCGTCAGATTCTGAAAACCATACATGGCCGCCAGGTAAATCGTTGTCTTTTCCGCAGGATCATAGGTGCAGTAAATCGTCCGATCCGACGGATCCATCGGATGCACTGCAGGCTTGAGATACCCGGCCGTCAGGTCGTCCATGGACGGAATCGAAGTGTAGGCACTGATGGGCTCGCCCATGACCACCACCCGGATCGCATAATGCTTCCCGTCTTTTTCCGCATGGAGATAGCCCTCAGTGCCCATGTCACATCCCTCCGAGGTCAGCCTCCACGCATCCTGCTCAGAATCCCAGCCTTCCAGCACGCCGATCCCCGGATCCACATACACATCAAAGGTCTCATCCACCGCTGTCCCGTCTTCCAGCCGCAGCTTCGCCGTCTGCGAGCCCTGCCGGAAGTTATAGTAAATGGTATCGCTTCCTTTATATAGCTGGAGCCACGGGTTGGTTTCTTCCACACCGGCTGCATCCACGTCTGTCACGGCTGCTCCATCCGGCAAGTCAGAAGGCTCCTCCGGCAGTGCGTTCCCTAGCATAACCGCACCGAGCAAAATCACCAGGCCCGCCGCGCACGCAGCGAAGGTGCGCGGCCATTTTTTCGGCGATGCTTTTTGATCCGGTCTGCCGGGTGTTTCGGAAGGGTTTTCTTTCTCTTCGCCGCCGGCATTCTCCGAAGGAAGTGCTGCCGCCAACTCTGCCACACTCTGATACCGGTCCTGGGGATTCATCTGAATGCACGTTTCGATCGCTTCCCCCATCCTGCCCTGGTGGTAACGGGTCACTGCAGGATGGACGCCGGTCAGCAGCTCATTCAGCAGAATGCCCACCGCGTAAATATCCGTCCGCACGTCGGACCGGGTCAGGCCGAACTGCTCCGGCGCAGCATAAATCGCTGTTCCAAGCAGCCGAGTATCCGTATCCTTTTCCGGACGGAGGCGCATGGACGCATCCAGGTCAATCAGGACAGCCCGTTTCCCGGCCATCAGTATCACATGC
>JALEHL010000091.1 GCA_022770665.1 Bacillota bacterium | reverse complement strand
TCTCGCTTCCTTTTTATGTCATTGTGCTGTGCCTTTATTCTATCACAATCCGCTCTAATATACCATATTGGCGATCAGAGTGATGACACCGGAAATCACGATGACGATCATCATGAAGCACGGCAGATACTGACCGATGGCGGCTTTCGTTTCGCTGGCCATCATACCGACACCGATACTGAAGTCGCCCTTGTACGGCAGAGGGATAATAAACAGGAAAAGACCCAGAATCGACGGAATCACAAACCGCATCAGCTCTTTCCGGGTGTAGTACTTGTTGTTCAGGGTTTCGTTACTCATTTTGATTCTCCTTACTCACATGACTACATTTTACTTTTAAAACTTCTAGCACATCCCTTTTTCTGGAACGCCGTTCCAAGAATTAAAATACCACGCTGCTGCCTCTTTGTCAATTGTATTTTTCACTTTTTCCTCACAAAATTTTCACGTCCGTTTTTTCTCTCTCGTCTTCTCAAAATCCGCTCTCCCGGCGTTTTCCAAATAAAAAAGCAGGCGCCTTTTCAGAAACGCCTGTCTTTCGTCAGCATCACTGCATGGATTCTGCAGATTCTGATATGCACCCGCCTCCACCAGCCGCTTTTTTCGAAGGCTCCGGCCAGTCGCGCACAATGACAGCCCCGACCCGTTCCATGTCTTCCATGTTGGCCTGCTGGATTTCCTGCGTATTGGAGGAACAGCACTGCTCCAGGATTACTGTTTTATAATCCAGAGCGATCGCATCATAGCATGTTGTGCGAACGCAGTTCGGCGTTGTAGTCCCCGTCAGAATGACGGTATCAATGTGTTTCCGCCGGAGGATCAGATCCAGCTCTGTCTGGAAAAATGCGCTCCACCGCGGCTTGATAATCACGTAGTCCTCCGGCCGACGCACCAGGCCTTCCGGTTCCTCGATGCTGTTTGCGCCGGTGGAATCCGGTCCCAGCGGCCGGCCAGCTGCATCCCAGACCGGATAGCGGGTAAATTCCACATCGCTGCCATCCTGCCGGTAGATCCGCTTCACCCAGAACACCGGAATCCCTGCGGCCCGGGCCTCCTCTGCCGCCCGGTTGCAGGCGGGCACCGTTGCCTTTGCCATTGCGATGCAGTGGCCGCCTTCCGGCTCCACGAAAGCCTTTTCCATATCAATGATAATCAGCGCCGTCCTGGCCGGGTCCACATTCCAGACCTGCTCCACCTTTCCGCTGCAACAGCTTCGGCTGTTTTCCTCGTGGAATGCAATGATTCCGAACAGATACAGTTTATCTTCTGCCCAGGCAAACTCCATACCGCAGTCTTCCGCCAGACGCTGCACATCGATGCAGTAGGCTGACATGCAGCTGATCCTCTGCTCCGGATGCAGACATGGCTGATTCAGCACCCGCCTGCATGGATCACAAAGCGGGCATCCGTTATACCCGGAGCAGAATCCTGTCAGACCTTTTTCTTTCATCTTTGCCAGCAGGCGAAGAACGGCTTTGTTATGTTCCATCTTCGCATGCTGCACCGTCTCCTTATCCTTGTAACCGGCAATATCCCATATCGTCTGAACGACCAGGACCCTGTCTTCTGCCAGAAGCTTCTGATGCAGAGATTCCACCGGTCCGCAGTCCGGCGGGCAGGAATAGTTCGTGCCGTATTTCCCGCAGCGATTCTCTTCACAGTAAACCCGGAACTTCCCGTTGACCGGTACATTCTGCGGCACAGTCAGCGCTGCCCGGAATCCTTCCGTTCCTGCCAGTTCAAGGATCTCATTCTCATTCATCATTTCTGTCCTTTCTTCCTGCAATCACATAGTCCGGTCCGGTTTTTCCGGACCGAACTAAATCTCCTGCTATATCATAGCAACCGCGGCCTTTTTTGTCAATTCCATCGAGTAGGAGGCGGTGATTAACCGCCGTCCTCTCACACCACCGTACGTGCCGTACGATATGCGGCGGTTTCAATCGTTGACGTGCCTAGACTGATATGTGTAGTAATTCAGCCATCCTCCTGAATGTTTCTTCTTAAAATGTTCAGGAGCATTTCATAATTCAGTGTATCGAAAGATTTGGATAAATCCATGAGTACCGCATAGCGGTATCCGGCTTCTGCATATTCTTTTACCTTCCGAATTGCGTTCTTCGCTTTTCTTCCCGGTTGATATCCATAGCCTCCATCGGGAAACAACGGCTCATAGATTGGTGTCAGTTTCTGCGTGATTTCCTGCTGGAGCACACGGCCTTTGACCGTCGGAATGCCAGGCTTTCGTATTCCGCCATCTGGTTTGGGAATCTCCACACGTCTTACCGCGGGTGTATATTTCCCCCGTTTGATTTTCCGGATCAGTTCGTCCTTGCTCTTGGAACCAGCCATGATCTGCGTAGGGTTTGCACCATTGGCAGACACAAAGAAAACAGGGGTTCCGGGGCTGCCCGCACCAACGGGAAACCTGCATGCGGACAGCTTTTTCTGTCGTGCGCCCGGTTCCATGCAATGAACGCAGCGAAAGCAGTTAACCAAATTTGTGGAAAAGGAAAAACGGGTTAACGTGAATGAGAAAAAACGAGGCGGACGGGTGCCGTGCGCCGCGAAAAGAGCCAAAAAAGTTAACCATTTTGCAGCTTTTTCGGCCAGACGGTTAGAAAAAATAAACGGCAGCGGAGGCCGAAGCCGCAATCGGTTAACCTGAAATGCAAAATTTCCAGATATGGTTAAGTGGTTCCCGGGATGCACCCGGGATCAGCGGATGAACCGGCGATCCACGTACAGAAGTGCAGAAAGACTACCTTCGATTATTTCGATTATAATGATTGAGGATTACATCGAATATTACAACAACAAACGCCCGTAGAGGATCCTGGAGGTCTTAACACCATTTGAGAAGTATCAGTCCTATCTCAAGACAGCATAAAAAATACCAGCTGGAATGATCCAGCTGGCAGAAAAATATATATTTTTTCATTGTCTGCTTGACGGGTAGCAGTTCAGAATACCTTCCCAATTTATGATTTCCAGCTACAATTGAATTGCACAAATATGCGCCGTACGAATAAGTTATGGGTGTAAAGGATGTACGAACGCTTCGTTTATATTATCAGGCCTTTCTTCATCAGGCGCCAAAGCCGATGACAACGGCAATGACCAGCAGTACTGCCTGGGTCAGAACTAAAATGCCGAAGATTGGGAATATAAACTTCCACCACTTGTCCAGCTTCACGCCTGCAAGACCCGCCATTACTGCAGCGAAACCTGTCGGCCATACGATGTTAGAAAGACCATCTCCGAACTGGAATGCCAGAACCGCCACATCACGGCTCACACCCAGCATGTCTGCCAGAGGTGCCATGATTGGCATGGAGGTCGCTGCCTGTCCGGAACCGGATGGAATAAAGAAGTTCAGAACGGTCTGCATAATCAGCATCGCAACGCCGGTGAGCCATGCAGGGAATGCTGCCAGTGGAACGGACAGTGCATATACAATCGTATCAATGATATTTCCGGCCTGGAGTACAATCAGTATGATACATCCCAGCAGGTCAATCAGAACCAGTGCCTGACGGATGCCGAACTCCTTATTTTCCACGTCTTTCGAAGCACTCAGTTCGCTGAAATCCATTCCATAGACGATGCTTGCCGTCGGGTCTTTCTTTACTTTCAGCGCATAACGGATCACCAGTGCAGAAGCAACTGCCAGCATTACCAGATGGCAGAGGATCCTGTATCCGGCGCCGGACATATAGTCTACTTCTGCGATGCCCTGTGCTACGCCGACGGTGAACGGATTCATAAATGCGCCGGAGTATCCAAGGCCGGCTCCCAGTGTAACCACTGCGAGTCCCACGATGGCATCATACCCAATGCCGATAAAAATGCTGGCAAATACCGTAATAAACGGCAGCCATTCTTCAAACATGCCGACAGTGGAGGAACCAAGCCCAAACAGTGCCATAAAAATAGGAATGATGATGACACTGCTGTTTCCCTTGAAGATTTTCATCAGGAATACAACCAGTCCGTCAAAAGCACCGCTCTTAATGATAAAGCTGGTGCTGGCAAAACACAGGAAGATCAGCATGGAAATATCTGCTGCGTTCAGCATACCGTCATATACCGCTCTGAACATCTGGAAGATCCCTACCGGTGAAGATTCCACCTCATGCCAGGTTCCCGCAACCGCCAGCATTCTGCCATTGGCACCTTCAACACGGTCAAACTCACCGGCCGGAACGATCCAGGTCAGGACCGTGCAGATTACAATGATGGCAAATAAAAGAATAAATACGTGTGGAGCGGAGAACTTTTTCTTTTCTCCGATTTTAGGTCCTTTGCTCATTGCAAAACATCCTTTTCTAAAATGAATCATAACCTGGCCAACTGATTATCTGACGCAAAGCGTCTTAAGCAATGAATTTTGCTTCAGTATCAAATTTCCTTCAGCGAGTCGAAATGATCCTTCTTGATCCTTTCCAGCAGCGCATCATCGGTAAACAGCCGCCAGGTCAGTTCCAGCAGCAGCGTCGCAGAATCCGTGATGGCACGATGAGTCACGTCACAGGTCATAGCTGCCGCAAACTCACGGGTATGGGCTTCCAGACCTTTGCCGATTCCCATGACCGGATGGAAGGTGACACAGGAGGATGCCACGTTGCCGATATCCGAAGAGCCCCCGGCAAGCACCCCTGCATCTTCGCCCAGCGGCCGGCCGATACCCGCAAAGCATTCTTCCAGCAGCTGCAGTTCGGACTTCACCGGCTGGAAGCCGTCGTAGTCTACACCGTCCGGCAGGATCTCCACTTCGGTCCGGGTGGCCAGGGCGGCTGCCCGTGCGCAGTCTTTCACCCAGTCTGAAATGTCATCCAGCTGCACCCGCTTCGGCGCACGGGTGTTGAAATTCACGACGGCACGGTCCGGAGCGATGTTGGCAGCAGAACCACCCTCTGCGATGTAGCCGGAGATAATCGCTTCCTTGATTACATGCTGACGCATCATATCGGTGCTGTCAAAGAGAAGCCGTGCCGCATTGAGGGCGTTTCTTCCCTTTTCCGGGCAGGCCGCCGCATGAGCCGGCGCACCATGGAAGACGAACTTGATTCCGTCGATGGCAGAGAATCTGGCTTCCACGCCATCCACCGCATACATATGTACCATGGCTGCGAAATCATAATCATCGAAAGCACCTGCACGCTGCAGCAGCACCTTGCCGCCGCCCCACTCTTCATCCGGGGTACCGATAATGTCGATCTGCACATCGCCCAGCGTATCACGAACTTCCTGAACCGCCAGGCCGGCCAGCACGCTGGCCATGCCGGAAGCGCAGTGGCCGCAGGCGTGACCGATTTCCGGCAATGCGTCATATTCTGCCAGAAAGGCTGCTTTCTTCTTTCCGCCCGGGTTGATCACCGCCCGGAAGGCCGTCTCCACACTGCAGTACGGATACTCCACCTCGATGCCGTGAGTCCGCATCATCTCCACCATTTTGCGGGAGGATTCAAATTCCCGGGGACCCAGTTCCGGATGCTCCGCCATGTCGTCATTGAGACTCCACGCTTCTTTTTCCAGCGCCGGAAGAATCTCTTTTCTCAGCTTTTCTCTCGTTTCTTCATTCCACATATTCGTTTCGCTCCTTTCTCGCTATTTCTTTCCATCCACTGCATACACCACCGAAAATCCGTCGCCGAACCGTTCATTGAGCATGCGGCCCTCCTCCAGATACTGGTGGCCCAGGTTCACTTCACCGCTCTCCCGGTTTCCATCTTCGATGATGGCATGCAGCAGATCCGCCGTTTCGCCCAGGCGGCCTGCGTGCGTGATGAAGTCATTATGAGAGCAATACAGCTTCACGTCCGCCGGGATCAGATGCCGCAGCCGCTCCATGGTCTGCTGATACTGCCGGATATCCGAGTGCCCGAACTGGTCGCAGGCAAAGTGGGCATACAGGGCTCCCAGATAGAAAGTGTCCCCGGTGAACAAAATCTTTCCGGCCTCGTCGTACAGCATGATGGAGTCAAAGCTGTGTCCCGGCGTATGGAGCACCTTCAGGGTTCTGCCGCCCAGATCAAACTCCTGTCCGTCCTCCACCTTCCGATAAGCAAACGGCGGAATATGGAACGTCTTCGGGTCAAACCCTTGCGGATACCCGTATTTGAACATTTCCTCATCCATCTGCGCACCGGTATCGGCGCTGACCAGACCGCGCTCCGCCACCTTCCTCACATACTCGTCCGTGTAGTCCCAGACCGGCTCAAAGGTGTGGTTGTTTCCAATGTGGTCGAAATGAAAATGGCTGTTGACCGCAATGATCTCTCCATCATACAGTTCCCGGATCAGCGGTTCCACCGGGAAAAATCCCATGCCCGTATCCAGCAGCAACGCCCGCTCCTGGCCCAAAATCAGATAAAAATTCACTTCCTGAAAGTGCTGCGGCTCCGCGATGCCGTATACATTGCCCGGCAGGCGGTACACCTCGTACCAGCCAAAATCATTCTTCACCTGTACTCTTTCGTACTTATCGTAATACGCCCTTCTGGGCACATCTCTCCACTCCATGCGTAACCCTCTCCTTTTCCATTGGTTTGGTACCAATACTGTCTATATTTCTTCGCAAAATCCGTGCCACCGGCATTTTTCTCTTTTTTCAGGGATTTTCGGATTTTCATGGTTTACAGAAGTAAAAAATACTTTACAATATGTAATATATTTCTTTACAAAGGAGTCCAAATATGTACGAAAACCTTGCGGCCAGCATCTTCACGGCGCAGAATTTTTTCGACGAAATGTCCATCTTTGATACGGACTGTATCTGCCGCTACTGTGAAATCACCAATCCGGACACTTACAGCTTCACCGCCGATGACATCATCGGAAAACATCTTTTTGAGATTTTTCCATCCTCTAACGAAGAGAACAGCGAAACCTACCGCGTGCTGCAGACTGGACGCCCGATGATATATTTTGAGCAGAACGCCCTGACCTATAAAGGCAACTCTGTCACCGGTTTTTCCAGCGTCTATCCCCTCTTTCACAAAGGGAAGCTGGTGGGCGCCGCCCTGGCTTTGAAGCTGATGGGTGATGATTATAAAAAGGAGTTCATCAACGTACAGGACTACTCCAGTACCCGCAGCCGGGGTGCCGAATATTACTCCGTGGACGACATCATCACCTGCGACCCTGCCATGAAAAAGCTGAAGCAGAGAATTCTGAAAGTACGCAATATGGACTCCTCTGTCCTCATTCAAGGCAGTACCGGCACCGGAAAGGAACTGGTAGCCCAGTCTCTTCATTACAGCAGCCGCCGGGCTTCCATGCCGTTCATCTCCCTCAACTGCTCCGCCATTCCCGAAAACCTGCTGGAAAGCACCATCTTCGGTACGGAAAAAGGCAGCTACACCGGTGCCATCACCCGAAAAGGACTCTTCGAGCTGGCGGACAAGGGCACCCTGTTCCTGGATGAGCTGAATTCCCTTCCCCTGCCGCTGCAGGCCAAGCTGCTGAAGGCCATCGAATCCAGGTCCTTCCGCCATCTGGGCGGCCACGACGAGATCCGAGTGGACACCCGAATCATCGCGGCGATCAATGAGGATCCGTTTCAGGCAATAAAAAACGACCGCCTGCGCAGCGACCTGTTTTACCGGCTCAACGTCATCACCTTCCAGCTGCCGGATCTGAAAGACCGGCAGGGAGATGTGGAGTACCTGACCCGTTACTATGTTGACTATTTTAATGACAAACTGGATATGCGCATTCAGGGGCTCTCCCCGGAAGCTGCTGTCCTCTTCGCCGGTCACGACTGGCCCGGAAATGTGCGGGAACTGCGAAACATGCTGGAGGGCGCCTTCGCCGTAGCCGAAGGAAGCTTTCTCACGCCGGATGATCTTCCAGGCTACCTGCAGAAGCCGACCGTCCCGGATTTTCCTGCAATCCCGGAATCCAGCCCGGCGGCCCCGGACCCGGCCCTCACCTACCAGCAGCAGCTGGAAGACTTCGAGCGCAATCTTCTCCACAGGACTCTGGCCTCCTGCCGGACGAAAACAGAGGCTGCCGAAAAGCTGGGCATGACCCGTCAGGCCCTCAACTACCGGCTGACCGCCCTGAAAATGAAATAGCCGCCGTTGTTTTCCGCATCCGCTCATCCATATCATCGCGTTTTCCGGCAAAAAGGTGGAATGTGTATGTAAAATATTTGATGATCCTACTGTTATATGGGGCAGATTCCTCAAAAAAGCCCTGTTTTTATACGCTGCAGAGCACTTTGCACACCGGCCGCACCACCTTTTTGCTCATTTTTGCTTCCATATGGATGAGTCCGGGCGAAACCGCCCGGACTCGTCACACGTTTTACTTCTGTTTCACCTGCATGGCCCGGAAGGAATTCAGAATGGCCAGCATGGACACGCCCACGTCGGCGAAGACCGCAGCCCACATGTTTGCCAGGCCAACGGCGCTGAGAATCAGCACCAGTGCTTTGACGCCCAGAGCGAACACGATGTTCTGCCGGACGATGGCCATGGTCCTGCACGAGATATCCATGATCAGGGCGATCTTGGACGGTTCATCGTTCATGATGACGATGTCCGCCGCCTCGATGGCCGCATCCGAACCCAGGCCGCCCATGGCAATTCCCACATCGGCCCGTGCCAGCACCGGCGCATCGTTGATGCCGTCACCGACGAAGACCAGCCTGCCTTTCCGCTTTGAACCGCCTTTGCGGTCCCAGCTTCCGCCTTCGCCGTCCGAACTGTCGCCGTCCGAACTGTCGCCGTCCGAACTGTCGCTGTCCGAACCGCCGCCTTTGCCGCCGCTGTCAGCCGCACCATCTGCAGTCTCCGCAGCCAGTTCCCGCAGCAGACTCTCGACCTTGGCGACTTTGTCCCCCGGAAGAAGTTCTGCATACACCTGATCCATGCCCAGCGCGTCCGCCGCCGCTTCGCCGGCCGCTTTGCTGTCCCCTGTCAGCATAACCGTACGGATTCCGCGGTTCTTCAGGGCGGCCACCGCCTCTGCAGCATCTTCCTTCAGCTGATCCGCGATGACGATATACCCCGCATACCGGCCTCCAATGGCCACGTGCACGGCAGTTCCTGCAATCTCGTCCTGCGAATACTCCAGCCCAAGCTTCTCCATCAGCCGGGCATTTCCAGCCGCAACTTCCACGCTGCCTTCCTTCCCGATTTTGGCATCGGTCAGATCCACCACCGCCTTCACGCCGTGACCGGAGATTTCCTCCACATCATGGGTCCTCGCCGCATCCATCTCCGCTACCGCACCGGTCTTTCCTGCCGCTTCCGCCGCGCCGGCCCATGCCCTCTTCAGCGACGCCGAAATCGGATGGGGCGAATAGCTTTCTGCCAGCGCCGCACATTCCAGCAGCTGTTCCTTGGTAAATCCCTCCGCCGGGCAGATCCGCTCCACCTCGAAAACACCACGGGTCAGAGTGCCCGTCTTATCCATGACCACGCACTGTGCAGAAGCCATGGCCTCCAGATAGTTGCTGCCTTTCACCAGCACACCTGCTCTGGAGGCCCCGCCGATTCCGCCGAAGAAACTCAGCGGCACGGAAATCACCAGGGCGCACGGACAGGATACTACCAGAAAGTTCAGAGCACGATACAGCCAGTCCGAGAAGACTGCCCCCGGAATCACCAGCGGCGGCAGCACCGCCAGCACCACCGCAGCGATGACCACCACCGGCGTATAGACCGCCGCAAACCGGGTGATAAAGTTTTCTGTCCGGGCCTTCTTCATGGTGGCATTCTCCACCAGATCCAGAATTTTGCTGACCGTAGATTCTCCGAACGGCTTCGACACTTCGATGGTCAGCACGCCGCTTAAGTTAATGCAGCCGCTGAGTACCTCAACTCCACAAGACACCTCCCGCGGCACCGATTCACCCGTCAGAGCCGCCGTATCCACCAGCGAGTCGCCTTCCAGCACCCGTCCGTCCAGCGGGATCTTTTCTCCCGGCCGGACCAGGATCACATCGCCCACCGAAACCTCTGCCGGGTCCACCTGCCGGATCTCATCGCCCACCTTCAGACTGGCAGAATCCGGCCGGATGTTCATCAGATCCGCAATGTTCTTCCGGGAGCGGCCTACGGCATAATCCTCAAACAGTTCGCCCACCTGATAAAACAGCATGACAGCCACCGCCTCCGGATAGTCGCCCACGAAGAACGCACCCGCCGAAGCCACCGCCATAAGAAAATTCTCATCGAACACCTTGCCGCCTGCAATGTTCCGAACCGCCTTCCAGATCACCTTGTATCCCACAATCAGATACGCCGTCAGAAACAGCCCCAGCCGCACCCGCTGCAGCACTGCCTCCTCCAGCGGCAGAAAGGCCGAAGCCGCCGCCCCGACAAACACCGCCGCACCGATGCAAAGCCGGATGATCCGCTTTTTCATCCTCTCACCCCTTTCCCGTTACGCTTCCTTTACGGTAATATCGGAATCCACTTTTTTCACGATCTTTTTCAGCTTTTTCATCATGTCCTCCGACGGCTCTTCTGCGGTTTCGATGACCAGCTTCGTCGTCAGAAAGCTGACCGCTGCACTGTCCACGCCTTCCATTTTCTTCACGTTATTTTCGATTTCCGCCGCGCAGTGGGCGCAGCACAGTCCGTCCAGAATATAGGTTTTTTTCATGTCTTTTTCCTCCTGCAAAATAGGTTCTCCCGAGTTTCTCTTTCCAATCGGCTTTTCCGAAAAGAAAACGATTGAAGAATCATTCAACTGTATTTATTATAGTTGAACAACTATTCAATCGTCAAGTCTTTTTTGCTGTTTCCAGAATATTTTATTCAGCCAGATTTACATACTTTGCCGCCAGCTGCCCCACATGATTATTGGAGCCCATGACCCAGAGGATGTCGCCCCGGGTCAGCAGCAGGTCCGGGTCCGGCATGATGATCGGATAGCCGTCCCTCTGCACGCCCAGAACCAGGCAGTCCCACCGGCTTCGCAGCTGGCTCTGACGGATTGATTTCCCTGCAAAATCCTCATCCCCGTAGATTTTGATCGCACATACCGACAGTGCATTTTCCACATCGGGATAATCCGTCTCCATGAACTCTTTCAGCGTCCGGAGAGGTCTGGTCTGTGGAAGGCGGGTCAGCGCATAGAAATTCTGCAGCGCTTTTTCCTCTCCCGCCACGAAAACTTTATCTCCGGCATGAATCTCCATATTCCCCGCAGGCAGAATGTACTGGTGCCCCTCATGGCGGATCTTCACTACATATACATTATATACTTTGCCCCAGCTGAGACTTTCCAGCGGTGTCTCCAGATATCCGGCGTCTTCCGGCGCAATAAAGGACAGAATAAACAGCTGCTGATCCAGCCAGGTCTGATACCGCCCTGCCTGCTCCTCCTGCCGGATAATCCGCTCATTGAAATTCCGCAGGAACCGGGTCTCCAGCTGCAGATACGCCGTCGCCATGAACCGGCTTCTGGAAAAGAACAGAAGCACCAGCATCACCGCCACTGCCAGAAGTACCGGATGTACATTGAAGAAAACGCGCAGCGGTATCATTGCGATGGCGGTGATGATGACCAGCTTCACCATGTTCAGCACTAGCAGCGGAAGATGGAAAGAAACCTGCTTCAGCCACAGCGATGTGAACAGGTTATTATGCAGGTTCAGCATCGGCCGCACAAACACTGCCATGACGAAGTAAATCAGCGCGCACGAAAGGATTTTGCTCAGAAACAGCGGAACGCAGCCGGCCAGAAACGGTTGCAGGCCGCGTATCCCCGCAATTGCTGCCACAAGCATCAGTCCGCCGTAGACTGTGATCCTGAAAAAATATTTTCTGAGATACGCATACCAGTCATTGTCCTGCTCTTCTTCCTGCTGCTCCGCAGAAGTGTACCGGTTCAGCTTGGTTTTCATCTTCTCCGGCAGACGGCTCTCGACAAAACGGACCGCGAAAGGTGCCGCCTTAATGCAGTATGGCGTTGTAAAGGTTGTGATCACGGATACTGCCACGACAATGGGATATAGAAATTCACTGATCAGTCCCAGTTTGTTCCCCAGATTTGCAATGATAAACGCAAATTCTCCGATCTGTGCCAGAGCCAGGCCTGCCGAGATGGAATTCTCCATATTCTGCCCGGAAAGGAGCATACCGAGGGCAGAGAACAGCAGCTTGCCGGCCAGAGTCACCAGGATGATGACCACAATAGGGACTGCATATTTTACAATCATCGCCGGATCGACCATCATGCCCACCGACAGGAAAAAGACAGCACCGAACAGATCTTTGACGCCGCGGGTGAGATTTTCCACCCGCTCCACATGAACGGTTCCCGCCAGCAGAGAACCGGCAAGAAACGCGCCCAGTGCAGTGGAAAAACCCAGCCAGTCGGCCAGCAGAACCATGCCGAAGCAGATGCCGATGGAAACCACCAGAAGCATCTCATCATTCATATACCGGATCGCCCGGTTGAAGAAAGTCGGCAGGAGATAAATTCCCAGAATCAGCCAGATGATGAGATACAGCACCATCAGAGCAAGGCTTCCTGCCACCTGCCCGCCGGAAATGTTTTTGCTAACTGCCAGGGTCGACAGAATGACCATCATGAAAATGCCCACAATGTCCTGAATCACCAGCGTGCCGAAAACCATCTCCGTATATTTTTTCCCCTTCAGGTTCAGCTCGTCAAAGACTTTGATGATCACCGTGGTGGAGCTCATGGACAGCATCCCGCCCAGGCAGATGCTGTCCATGAGGTTAAATCCCAGAAGTCTTCCCGCTCCGAATCCCGCTGCCAGCATACCTGCCACTTCAATGATTGTGGTGATAATCGCGGTACCGCCCACCCGCGCCAGCTTATGCAAGTTAAACTCCAGTCCCAGGTGAAACATGAGGAATATGATGCCGATCTCACTCCAGGTATGAATTGCTTCGGTATCTTCGACCGTCATAAACAGGGGAAAATACGGGCTGGTCAGAAACCCTGCCAGAATATAGCCCAGAATGAGCGGCTGCTTCATGCGTTTAAATAAAATCGTAATGATGCCGGCAGTCAGCATCATGACTGCCAGATCAGAAATCAGTACTGGAATATGCAATGTCTCCTCCTTTCAGGTTTTCAGAAAATCGGATCTGCGGAATCTCCTCAAATTTTCTGCGGATGGCTGCAAGATGCTGCGGGTCTGTCAGAAGTTCTGCGGCAGTCAGCGCGAATCCCTGAATGAAGCGTATAGCGTTTTCCATCGCCTGATCTGATCCCGCATGTCGCGCGAAAGCGGCTGTATGTGCGCCGTAATGTGCCTCGCCTTCCTCTTCAATCGTCTGCCGACAGTTTTCTGCTTTTCCTGCTGCATTCCTGTGATATTCCATTCTGCAGTTTCCTCCTGTAAATCTTCTGTTAAGACACTATCAGTATACCACTGAATGGATCGCCCCGCCAAGTGCTGAATTTTTCCCGCAGGAAAATTAGCAGATTCGAAGCACCTTCAGAGCAGTCCGCTTTGCATCACGATGGTTAGCCGGATCAAACTCATCCAGATTGAAGTAAAATATTAAAAAAAGGTTGAGTCATGGTCTGAGAAGCGAGAGGAAGCCACTGAAATTCGAAGCTTTTTGTAGCAAAACCGGCTTATTTTCTCAAAATCGAGCTGTTACGGAGAAAGCGACTCATACCTTTCGGCATTTTTTGTTGGATATGGATGAGTTTAAGGTGGACAGAATCGGGGCGAAAAAAGCAGCAGGAAAAACTCTTGGAAAATGTACAAAAAATTTTAAAATACTGGCGATTTTCATTGACAAATCCGTGATCATTCGCTATAATAATATAGTACGGTTCCCCGGAACATGTATATGCGCTATTAGCTCAATTGGATAGAGTCGCGCACTACGAATGCGAAGGTTGGGGGTTCGAGTCCCTCATGGCGCACCAAAAAACCGCTGAATTTCAACAAGTTCAGCGGTTTTCTTTTGCCCATTTTTATCGTCCTGCCGCTGCTTCAGCGGGTTTCCGGATCCGTGACCAAAAAAAGCTTTTCTTCCGGCAGGATTTCGTGTATAATACATGCAGGAACATGTGTTCGTATCAAGGTAGGAGAGCCGCAATGAGCTAAAAAACAAATTCAGCAGAAAGGAGTCCCGGCATGACAGATTTTGCGCAGAAACCGGATAGCAGGACCTATATCGCCATCGATTTGAAATCATTCTATGCTTCTGTAGAATGTGCCGAAAGGAATCTGGATCCTCTGACGACCAATCTGGTTGTAGCAGATGCCAGCCGCACCGAAAAAACCATCTGTCTGGCCGTCTCCCCTTCGCTGAAAGCCTGCGGCATCCCGGGGAGGCCCCGTCTCTTTGAAGTTGTGCAGAAGATGAAGGAAGTCAATGCCGTTCGTCTGCAGCGTGCACCGGGACACCGCTTTACCGGTTCGTCCTGCAGCAGTACAGAACTTTCTGCCTCGCCGCAGCTGGCCGCCGATTATATCGTCGCTCCGCCCCGGATGTCGCACTATATGGAATGCAGCACGGCAATCTATAATATCTATCTGAAATATATCGCACCGGAAGATATCCATGTGTATTCTATCGACGAGGTTTTCATGGACGTCACCGGGTATCTGGACCTGTACCATCTCACCGCCCGGGAGCTTGCTATGAAAATGATTCTGGACGTGCTGAATTCTTCCGGGATCACAGCAACTGCAGGAATCGGAACCAATCTCTACCTCTGCAAAGTCGCCATGGACATCGAAGCGAAACATATTCCTCCTGACGAAAACGGAGTCCGTATCGCCCAGCTGGACGAAATGAGCTACCGCCGCTCTCTCTGGACGCACCGTCCCCTGACGGATTTCTGGCGGATCGGTCCAGGTTACGCGAAAAAACTGGAGCACCACGGCATGTATACCATGGGCGATATTGCCCGCTGCTCCTTGGGCGGTCCTTCCGACTGTCTCAGCGAAGAGCTTCTCTACCGGCTTTTCGGCGTGAATGCGGAGCTTCTCATCGATCACGCCTGGGGCTGGGAACCCTGCACCATTGCGGATATCAAGGCATACCTGCCCGCCTCAAGCAGTGCCGGAAGCGGGCAGGTTCTGTCATGTCCCTATTCCTTTGAAGATGCAAAGCTGGTGGCACTGGAGATGGCAGACGGACTTGCTCTGGATCTGGTGGACCGGCATCTTGTAACCAGCCAGATTGTTCTCACGATCGGCTACGATACGGAAAATCTGGCCGATCCCCAGCGGGCCGCCGCCTGCCGCATCCCGGCTGCAGCAGACCATTACGGGCGAATGGTGCCCAGACCCGCCCGCGGCAGTGTGAATCTGCCGCGGTATACCTCGTCCGGCACGCAGATTGTGAAAGCGGTGTCGGATCTTTTTGACCGGATCGCAGATCGCAATCTTCTGATCCGGCGCCTGAATCTCACTGCAGAACATGTTCTGGAGGAAAAGTCTCTTACCGAGGCGGATCTGTCCGAACAGCTGAGCCTGTTTGAAGACTGCAGCCGGAGTTCTTCGAAATCATTCCTGGCGGGTGAACGTGCAGAACGGCTCGAAAAAGAGGAGCAGATGCAGCAGACTCTGCTGGACATCAAGAAAAAATACGGAAAGAACTCTATCCTGAAAGGAACCAGCCTGGAGGAAGCATCCACTGCGATGGAGCGAAACCGGCAGATTGGAGGTCATAAGGCATGACTGACCTGAAAAAATCCGGGCGATACTCCGGGCCATACGATGATATCATTGAGCTGCCCCATCCGGTTTCCCGAACGCACCCGCAGATGCCGGTTTCGGACAGGGCCGCGCAGTTTGCGCCGTTTGCCGCGCTGACCGGCTACGAAGACGCCGTGAAAGAAACCGCCCGCCTCACCATCCAGCGGCCTGTCCTGGGCGAGGATGCCCGGAAAGCGCTGGATGACGCGCTGCAGATCATCCAGGGCCGTCTTCTTCGTCAGGATCGCCGATCGGACGGCGCCGCCGCTTCAGTCACCTGGTTTGTGCCCGACCTGCGCAAAGCCGGCGGTTCCTGCGTGACCGCCGACGTGATCATAAAGAAGATCGATTTTGCTGCAAGGGTCGTGATTCTGGCTGACGGCACCGAAATTTCCGCAGAAGATATTCTGAACATGGAAGTGCACTGACCGGTCTCTGCAATCGTTCTGCAATCGTTCTGCAATCGTTCGACGATATCTCTGCGATATTTCCGCAAGTCCCCGGCTATATTTCTGCGGTCTCCTTTTCCAGCCAGGAAGCCGTCTCTTCATCCAGCAGCGGCACCAGCTTTTCTCTGACCTGCCGGTGATACTCGTTAAGCCACTGCGTCTCCGTATCGGTGAGCATCTCCGGCAGAATGGCTTCCGGCTCCCACGGGCACCAGGTCAGCGGTTCGAATTCCAGCATGCCGTCTTTTCCTTTTCTGCACAAAATCTCGTTTTCCAGGCGGATGCCGTACTGGCCGGCCAGATATACACCCGGTTCATCGCTGGTGATCATGCCTGCCAGGATCCGGCTTTCTTCTCCCCGCGGGCTGATGGTATTGGGGCCTTCATGCACGCTGAGCAGATGTCCGACGCCATGTCCCGTGCCATGATTATAATTCAGGCCCTTTTCCAGTAGCGGCCGACGGGTCATTTGGTCCAGCTGCGCACCTGTCGTTCCTTCCGGGAAACGGGCAGTCGCCAGGGCAATATGGCTTTTCAGCACGCAGGTGTAGTTTTCCTTCATTTCCCGGGTCAGGGGCCCCAGCGCAATTGTTCTGGTGATATCCGTCGTGCCATCCTCATACTGACCTCCAGAATCGACCAGCAGAAAGCCTTCGGGCTGCAGCGGCGCATTGGTCTCCGGTGTCGGATCGTAGTGAATGATCGCACCATTGGCGCCGTATCCTGCAATCGTGGCAAAGCTCAGATCCTTATATCCCTTCTGCGCCATTCTGCATTTCTTCAGATAATCTGCCGCGTCGATTTCTGTCAGTTCGCCGATCCTGCCGGTCCCGCCGGCCCTGACACTTTCCGCTGCAGCCTGCTTCAGCCAGCAGAGAAAACGGACCATGGCCGCACCATCCCGCAGATGGGCAGCCTTCGTGCAGCGGATTTCCGTTTCGTTCTTAAACGCCTTCATCCATTCAGCCGGATCTCTGCCATCGACCACTTCCACCTGCCCCGGCAAATCGCAGACCATCGCATAACTGACTTCATCCCGGCAGAGAAGAAGTTTTCCTGCCGGAAGGCTTTTCAGATCTTCAAAGATCTGAAAATACGGCTGCACTTCTGTCGATGCCGGAAGATGTGACGCTGCCGCGCTGTGCGGAAAATCCGGATCCAGCACATAGAGTCTCTCTCCTTCCGGCAGTGCCAGGAAAAAGGAAAAGAATACCGGGGTGTTTTCCACATCGCTCCCTCGCAGGTTATACAGCCAGGCGATTTCTTCCATCCGCGTAATCAGATGCATCTGTGCCCCTGCTTCTTTCATCGCTGCTCGCAGACGGTGCAGCTTCGATTCTGCGGTTTCTCCCGTAACAGACAGAGGAATCTCATAAATCGGCTTCGCACACAGAGGCGGCCGGTCTTTCCAGATTTCTCCGACCAGGTCAGCATTCCATTTCAGGCGATAACGCTGTGCGAAGGGTTCTGCCTGCCGGCAGCTGACCACCCTTCCGTCGAAGCCAAGGCAGCTGCCGGCCGGAAGATGCCCGCTCAGATAATCCTCGATGGCGGGTACCCCCGGTTCCCGTTCCTTCATCAGGTCGATGCCGCTGCCTGCAAGCTGTGCTTCGGCCTGCAGGAAATACCGTCCGTCAGTCCACAGCCCTGCCCATGTATCTGTCACCAGCAGCGTCCCCGCCGATCCGGTAAATCCCGACATGAATTTCCTGCAGGTAAAATATTCATTCACGTACTCTGATCCATGGAAATCCGTAGTCGGTATCAGATAGGCATCGATTCCTTTTGCTTTCATTTCCCGGCGCAGCGCGTTTAACTGTTCTCTCATTGCTGTCCCTCCTTGCGCAGTCTGTTTCTTCTGTTTCTTCATTTTTCTCCTTTCGTATAGTATACCATCCGAAGCCGAAAAAGAACAGGACGCAGGGTGTATTATTTCACATGCATTTCACAGTTTTTCTCTGTTACTTTTAACAGAAACCGGTTATAGTGAAACTAGAAAATCAGGAAAGAATAAGAAGAATAAGAAGTGAAAAGGAGAAAGCATGAAATCACTGAATTTTAATGAGAAAAAAGGCTTTATCTGTGATATGGACGGTGTTCTGTATCATGGAAACCGGATCCTCCCCGGGGTTCCGGAGTTCATCGAGTGGCTCCATAAAGAGAAGAAGGAATATCTCTTCCTGACGAACAACAGCGGTTTCACACCGAAAGAACTGAACCAGAAACTGGCCCGCATGGGACTGGATGTCCCGGAAGAGCATTTCTATACCAGCGCGCTGGCTACCGCCGAATTTCTGAAGGAGCAGGCACCGGGCTGTTCTGCTTTCGTGATCGGCGAAGCAGGTCTGCTGAACGCGCTGTATGACGCCGGCATCACCATGAACGATGTGAATCCGGACTATGTCGTAGTCGGAGAAGCACGTTCCTACTCTCTGGACACGCTGACACGGGCAACCAATCTCGTTCTGCGCGGCGCACGCCTGATCGGCGCCAATTCCGATGTATCCGGTCCGATCGAGCAGGGCATTGCGCCAGCCTGCCGTGCACTGGTCGCTCCGATCGAGATGGCCACAGGAACCAGTGCTTACTTCTGTGGCAAACCCAATCCGCTCATGATGCGCACCGGTCTGAAACTGCTGGGCTGCCACTCCGCAGAAGCCGTCATGATCGGAGACCGCATGGATACCGATGTGATTTCCGGTCTGGAAAGCGGCATGTCCACCGTCCTGGTACTCTCCGGCGTATCCGACCCGTCGACACTGAAAAAATATGCATACCGCCCTTCCCTCGTTCTGGACGGCGTGGGCGATATTGTAAAAATGGCCAAGGCAGACCATGCGCAGCCTGCCAGAAAAGGATCGACACAGCCGCCGCAGAAAGCAGAAGACTGAGCAGCGCTGTCGGAAGCGCTGCTATCACGTCAAGAGTCCGATGCAGCACTTTTTTCGATGTCTCATCCTTCCGCTTCTTCTCCGCCGACCGGCTGCATGCCGGTAATATGCCGGCGGCGCAGACTGGCAAAGATGGAACCGGAAATATTATGCCATACGCTGAAAATGGCACCCGGCAACGTTGCCAGCGGATTCGCCGCAAAATTTGCCGCAGCCAGAGACACCGCCAGGCCGCTGTTCTGCATAGCCACTTCGATAGCGATCGCCGTTTCCTTTTCATAGGACGAACCCAGAAGCTTTCCGGCTCCCAGTCCGAGCAGCAGGCCGATGCCGTTGTGAAGCACCACCACCAGCAGAACCAGCGCGCCGCAGCTGAGAATCTTCTCCGCATTGTTCGCCACAATGCCGGCGATGATCATTACAATGGAAACCACCGAAACCAGCGGCAGGATCCCGGATATTTTCTGGATAAATTCTCCGAACAGAGTATGGATCGCAATTCCCAGCAGAACCGGAACCAGCACCACTTTCACCACAGAGACCACCATGGAAAGGAAGGAGACCTCCACCCAGGCGCCGCCCAGCAGATACACCAGGGCCGGCGTCAGAAGCGGAGCGATCAGTGTCGACACAGTGGTCATCCCGACAGACAGTGCCACATCGCCGCCTGCAATATAGGTGATCACATTCGATGCCGTGCCGCCCGGGCAGCATCCCACGAGGATCACACCCAGTGCCAGATCTGCCGGCAGATCCATCACCGTCGCAAGCAGCCAGGCTGCCAGCGGCATGATCGTATACTGCGCCACGCAGCCTATCAGCACTTCTTTCGGCCGGGTAAACACAATCTGAAAATCTTTTCCGCTGATGGTCAGCCCCATGCCGAACATCGCCACGCCCAGAAACCAGGACGTATAACTGGTTGCCCAGGCGAAACCGGACGGTTTAAAAAAAGCGACCACAGAAAGAAGAATAATGATCACGCCGATATATTTTGAGAGGAAAGCGCTGATCTGCGAAATCCGTTCCAGCATGCTTTTCTGTTTCATATTCTTTCCTCCCGCTATCTTTCCTGCGGCAGCTGCCAGCTGAAGTTGTCGATCAGGCGGGTCTTTCCGATATAGACAGCCATCGCAACCAGAACATCACAGTCAATCACATCTACATTTTCCATCGTCAGGGCATCTACCACAGATACATAGTCGATCTTTGCCAGCGGCTCCGCTTCGATCACGGCGCGCATTTCCGCCAGAAGGACTTCCGTCTTCATACCTTTCCGGATCACTTCCTTACCCCTTGCCACGCTGCGGGACAGGCACAGCGCTGCCTTCCGCTCTTCCGCACTGAGATAGGTGTTTCGGGACGATTTTGCCAGGCCGTCCTCTTCCCGGACAATCGGACATCCCACGATCTCGATATCAAAATTCAGGTCCTTCACCATTTTTCGGATGATCGCCAGCTGCTGGGCATCTTTCTCCCCGAAATATGCACGGTCCGGAGCTACGATGTGAAACAGCTTGGACACTACGGTGCAGACGCCGCGGAAGTGGATCGGGCGGGTCAGGCCGCAAAGGTTATTGGACAGTTTTTCGATCGAAACATAGGCACACGGATCCTCGTACATGTCTTCCGGTTCCGGATGAAAGATCAGATCCGCGCCCAGACTTTCACATAGCTGACTGTCTCTCTCAAAATCTCTCGGATAGGCCGCCAGATCTTCGTTCGGGCCGAACTGGGTCGGATTGACAAAATCCGAAACTACGACCCGTTCGTTCTGCTCTCGGCATTTCCGGATCAGGCTGGCGTGTCCTTCATGAAGGAATCCCATCGTCGGCACCAGTCCGATGGTGAGTCCCTCTTTTTTCCATGCTTTGATGATTGCTCTTGTATCGTCTACCGTTTTCGTTACCTGCATTGTTCTCTTCCTTTCTGTGATTCCGTTTCCGGCCGATTCGCCGGTATTATTCCATATCTTCCAGCCGGCCGTGTTTCTCGTATCTGGTGACACGGCAGATCCGGTTTTCTTCATCGACAAAAACCACCTTCGGTTTGTGGTTTTCTGCTTCTTCTTCTGTCAGATCCGCATAAGCCATAATAATGATCTTGTCCCCCACACTGACGCAGCGGGCTGCCGCACCATTGAGACAGATCATGCCGCTGCCTCTTTCGCCGCAGATTGTATAGGTTTCAAACCGGCTTCCGTTGTTCACGTCCACGATCTGCACCTTTTCATATTCCCGAATGCCGGATGCTTCCAGCAGTGCCTCATCTACGGTAATGCTTCCTACATAGTCCAGTTCGGCCTGGGTCACTGCAGCGCGGTGAATTTTTCCCTTCAGTAACTGTACTGTCATACTTATCCCTCCTTCTGTGCAATAAAAAAACCTTCTGAGCATGCTCAGAAGGAAGGTTCGGCAAATGAAAAATGCTCTTACGCTCTTCTGAGTCTTATTTCTCGCAAATATAAGCTCATCGCATCATAAGATTTTTCTATTGTAGTTTTCGTTTCGTAAATAAAATCTGTGAATCCTGTGGAGTATAGTTTCCGAACCATCGTCCCGAATACTGTCTCCGCACGGTATTATAGCACCGGCCTTCGAAGAATACAACCGTTTTTTCTGAAAAATAATTTTTTTCTGCGAATGCTGTGTGCCGCAGAAGTTGTATAAGTATACATAATACTTTGTGTATACTTATACATTTGCTCTTGACTTCTGGTTCCGGAAGTGGTATTCTTTCCTCAAGAAAAGCGATAAGCGTTTACATAGATCGGAGATGCATCCGCGGTGGAGCATCATTCAGAAAAGTAAAATCATGCGCTTGCGTTTAAGAAATGAGATGGAGGGGGTGAGTCCGAAGGACATGACAGAACAAGTGAATCAGTGGTAATACCGGCTGCATGGTGACGGGTCGTTTTCCGCAGGCTTGCGTGAAAGATGTTTCAGACCAGAGGAGTAATGAATGGAAAAGGTGCAGCCGGTATTATTTTTTTGCTTTTCACATACAGCGGCTGCTATTTTTCCCCGGAGAGCATCAAAAAAAGGAAAAAAGCAGAATTTCTTCTGCCCTTCCCCTTTCCATATCCAAGCAACACACACACTTCTCAACCCAATTACAGAATCGGAAAAGGAACACCCTTCCTGCTTCCTTTTTTATTGTACCACGATTCATCTTAATGCGCCGCTAAAAAAAACAGCGGAACCGCTAAGATTCCGCTACATTCCTGTCAGATATTTTGAAAATTTCCGATTAATAGACTTCTTTGATCAGGCCCTTCTTGTATGCACTCACCAGATCCGTCAGATCCTGCACTCTCTGCACCAGCTCTGCCCCCTGATCCGTGTCAATGATCAGCAGACGCTCCGGCATGGTTTCCACGATGCGGATCACCGGAGAATGAAAAACCTGGGTTCCATCCGGCTGCAGCGGTTCATACGGTTTATGCTCTGCCAGCGCCATGAACCGAGAGTTAAAGATAAACGTGTATCCTGCAATCCCGGTCTGCTTCTGATACGCTTTGGAGATCCCGCCGTCGATGACATACAGCAGGCCGCCGCCCTTGATCGGGCTTTCGCCGTCCTTGATCTTGACCGGCACATGGCCGTTGAGGATCTTGGAGCGGCCTGGATCCAGTCCGAATTCCCGAAGGATCTTCTCGCAGGCTTCCCGGCTCTTGATGAGACGGTAATACGGGCGTGTCGGTTCTTTGTGTGCCTCCTTGTCATCAATGAAGAGCCGTTCAAACGTTGTCATCTTTTCCTTGCCGAACAGTGGCGAATTGCCGCCCAGCCACAGGTACCACATCAGATCGCCGGACCGTCCGATCTCGTCGCTTTCATCCGGTTCGAAATATGCCTTTCTCACCTGCTCGTCCAGATAGTCCATCAGCGCTTTTCCCTTCAGCCGCACACCATTCAGTTCCACTTCCTCAAACTCTCCGTCTTCTGTCATCGGAATGCAGCCGTGATAAAGGAGATTCCCGTTGATCTTCTGATACAGGGCGCCATGGCTGTACAGGAACCGGATATGTGCCTGCAGCTTCTCCGAGTTCAGGAAGGAGGCTTCCAGCGCATTCAGCAGGTCCTCTTCTTCCCGGGTCAGCTTATACGGGTCCTTCGGATCCAGTGTCGGGAAATTCGTATCCCGCAGCTTCCAGATCTTTCCCTCGATCTCCACCGTACCTGCAGCCAGATCGATTTTGTCCAGAAGCAACCGGTTCTCCAGATAATATTCCGGATGGGCCATGATCCGCTGCCCCTCCACCTTAAACTGGCAGATGGCGATTGCCTTATGCATCCGAGCTGCCAGATCTTCATCCACAGGGTCAAACTTATTCCGGTCCAGAATATGAGGCCGGAACTTTTCACAAGGATCATCACCATAGACCTTCTCTGCGAAGGTGGCCAGCGGCCGCAGATTAATGCCGTAACCTACCTCCAGCATGTCGAAGTTGTTATAGCTGATATTCATCCGCAGTACGTTGGTGATGCATGCCCAGTTGCCTGTGGCCGCACCCATCCATACAATATCGTGGTTGCCCCACTGAAAGTCCACTTCATGGTAGTTCATCAGGAAATCCATGATGGAATCAGGATGGGCGCCACGGTCGAAAATATCGCCGATAATATGTAATTTATCTACAGCCAGACGGCTGATGGCTTCCGTCAGTTCAATGATGTATTCTTCCGCCATGCCGTACTGCACCACTGAGTTGATGATCTCACTGTAGTAATGGGAACGGTTGGCTTCGTCATCTGCGTGAAGCAGTTCATCGATACTGTAGCCGGCATACTTCGGAAGCCGCTGCCGTACTCTGGATCGGGTATATTTCGTGGAAACCGATTTGCAAATCGTAATTAAGCGATAAATCGCCGTAGCACACCAGTCATCAAAGTTCCGCTCGGAAGTCTTCCGGCGCTTCAGTTCTGCCTCCGCATTATAGATCAGCGCTGCCAGATCCTCTCTGTCCTTCTCGCTGAGGACTGCACCGTAATGCTCATCGATCTTCGACTTGATGGTCCCGGACGCACTTTTCAGCATATGAATGAATGCCTCGTGCTCTCCGTGCAGGTCACTGAGGAAGTACTCCGTTCCCTTTGGCAGAGCCAGAATCGCATTGAGATTGATGATCTCTGCCGATGCCGCGCGAATGTTCGGGTAATCTTTCGCCAGTAAATTCAAAAATTTTAAATCCGCCATTTCCGTTCCTTTCTGTTTGCCCTTTCCCTGCCTCTTCCTTCGCAGGCAGGAATAATTCATACCACATTCATTTTACAATGGCTTCCTGCATAAATCAAGAGAAATCCTCACGCTCCGGCCGCGTTTCAGTATACCTGGGTCCCGCTGTAATAGTGGGTCAGGATCTCCTTATAGTCATAACCCTCTTTTGCCATGCCGTCTGCCCCGTACTGGGACATACCAACGCCATGTCCGGAACCACTGGAGGTAAATACGATATTGCTGCCGTCGAACTCGATGGCAAACAGCGCAGAAGACAGTCCCAGCGCCATGCGGACTTCCGTGCCCTTCAGAATACCGTCCGCCCCGTCTCCCACCTGCATCTTTTCCACCCGGCCCCCGGCAGTGCGGCTGAGAATCTTGATGGACGGCCGGCTGATCTTTCCCAGATCTTTTTCCGGGAAGGCTTCCTTTAATTTCTTCGCAAAATCCTTCAGGCTGAGTTTCGTCTTCTCGTCCCGGTGTGTGGCGTTTTCTTCATATGGGCTGGATACACTGACCAGGTACGGCACGGCGCTGACAAAAACATCCTCCGAATTTTCCGTCTGTCCGCCGCT
>JALEHL010000081.1 GCA_022770665.1 Bacillota bacterium | reverse complement strand
TCCGTTTCCATGTTGCAACAAAAGGTTTTTCGTTGCGAACCCGCAACAATTTATAGGAATATTTTACAGATTTCTGCAATCTGGTCCGGATGGAGTACTGCCAGCCCTCCGCCTATCCGTCCTGCCGGGCCGGCAGCCTCTGCTGCAATGCCCGCAAGGAGCTGTTCCCGTTCTTCTTCAGAGGATGCCGAAGTATCGATACACCGGGCCAGACCAAGCCCATCGATAAACCGTTCCATCTTTGCAATGCCGTCCAGAATCACAGCCTCCGCAGTTTCTCCATCGGCATCCCAGATCACCCGGAAAAACCGTTCAAATCGTGCCGGTGCTTCTTTCCACATAAGGCGGCACCATGCCGGAATGATCATGGCCAGGGCTGCGCCATGGGCCACACCGAATTTTTCTGTAATGACGTGAGAGATTTCATGACAGGCGAAATCGCCGCCCGGACCCAGCATATCGTTATGGGCCACCGTAGCTGCCAGCATAAGATCACCCCGGAGCTGCAGATTTTGTTCCGTAGCCCCGTCCCGGATGCCGGCCAGAATCTTCGGCAGCAGATCCGCCACCTGTCTCATCACCGCTTCCGTCATGGCATCCAGCAGACTGCTTTCCCGGCGCAGATCGAAATACCGCTCAAACGCGTGGGCGAATATATCAAACCCGCCGCTGGCCGTCTGATACGCAGGCACGGATAAGGTCAGCGCCGGATTCAGAAGGGCAAACCGGGGCTGGGATGCCGGCATAGGCTTGGCGATTTTTCGATGAGTGACCGAATCACTGATGACGGACATGGGATTGGATTCGCTGGCAGTTGCCGGAATCGTCACCACCGCCCCCACCGGCAGACAGTGTTCCGGCTGAATCTCCGGATTCTCATAGAGTTCCATTACGGAACCGGAAAAATGTGCAGACGCGGCCAGCGCCTTGGCAGAGTCGATCACACTGCCGCCGCCCACTGCCAGGATTCCCTCGATGTTTTCCCGCAGCACCAGCTGCCGTGCTTCTTCGATCCAGTCGGTTTCTGCATTGGGCTTCACACCGCCCAGGCAGGTCACGATGCAGCCTGCATCCTCCAGACTTTCCTGCAGAATCCCGCCCAGCCCGGTCCGAAAGATCCGATCACTGCCGTAAATCATCAGGACTTTTTGAGCCAGCGGCCGCATCAGAGTGCCTGCCATCCGCTCGCAGTCTCTGCCGAAATGAATCTGTGTCGGTACGCTGAGTTGAAAATCGAACATAGTATTCCTCCGTTCATTTCTGAAAACTCTTAAAAAAACACCGGGGCTAGGCACCCCGGCATTCCACTGTGTAAGGAGAAGTGGAAATAGAATTATGGAAAATGGTGTGAAAGATGGCTGCGCTGCCTGCAGATCGCGTAAGTCGTGAAAGGTATGTACAGGTAAAAATGATGTGGATATGAACCTGCGGACAGTACAGCTTTCTTCTGCCTGAATATATAGCAATCATCGTGCCAAACAGTTTTTCAAGTCCCAAAAAATATTTTCGTTGAAATTTCAGCATTTCTGAGATTTCACAGCAAATCGTTCTGTTCCGTGAGCCTGTCATTCCTGCCGATCCTGTTTCATTGGAACAACAGCGTTGCAAAATCAGAACAGCTTCACTACCCGGTCGCTGATATGTTCCACCATGGGCAGGTCGTGGGAGATGAGGAGCAGCGTCAGCTGCCGCTGGTCATGAAGCTGCTTCAGCAGGTGGATAATCTGGGACTGCATGGACACGTCCAGCGAGGCGATGGGCTCATCCGCAATGAGAAAATCCGGGTCTGTGATCAGTGCCCGGGCGATGGCTGCACGCTGCCTCTGACCACCGGAAACGTCGTAAGGATGACGCCCTGCCAGTTCCCGCGGCAGGCCTACCTGATCCATCATTTCCAGAACCTTTTCCCGCACACTCTCTTTTCTTTTCAAAATCCGTTCGCCCGTTTTTTTCTTCTGCCGGAGGGCTTCGATGGTCAGGGGTTCTGCGATGATCTGCTCCAGGGTCATGCGGGGATTGAATGCCGATGCGGAATCCTGAAAGATCATCTGCTTTCTGCAGCCCTCTTCAAACTTGATTTCCCCTGCTTCCGGGCGGTAGATGCCCATGAGGCACCGTGCCAGGGTGGACTTGCCGCAGCCGGAATCCCCTACCAGCCCTACGATCTCTCCTTTATAGATGTTCAGGCTGAAATCCTCCAGCACGGTTCTGACCTGCTGCTTTCCCAGCGGAAAGGCTTTCGTCAGATGGCTGACGGTAACCAGCGGCCGGCCGTCGCACTGGTCGGTTCTCCAGAAGGCTCCATCGGCCGGATCTCCCAGATGGCCATGGTAATGACTGGTTCCTTTTCCGTAAGCGGCGTATCCCAGCAGCTTTTTCGTGTAATCATGGCGGGGATCCGAAAAGATCCTGTCGGTGGATCCTTCTTCCACGATCCGGCCGTCCTTCATAACCACGATCCGGTCTGCCAGCGTTTCTGCCAGACCCAGATCATGGGTCACAAAGAGCATGGCCCGGTCCGGATTCTGCCGGACCAGAGACTGAAGCAGCTGCATAATCTGATTCTGGGTCGCAATGTCCAGTGATGTAGTCGGTTCATCCGCGATGAGCAGTGCAGGATTGCTGGCCAGGGCGATGGCGATGGCTACACGCTGCCGCATGCCGCCGCTGAAGTGATGTGGATACTGGCGGCTCCGCAGGTGCGGCTCCGGAATTCCCACCTGCCCCAGCAGTTCTTCTGCCCGTTCCATGGCTTCTTTCCGGCTGATTTTCTCATGGAGCCGGATGGTTTCTGCAATCTGCCCGCCGACAGAAACGGTCGGATTCAGGGAGGAGATGGGATCCTGAAATACCATGGCCGCATCTTTTCCACGGACCATCTGCAGTTCCTCTTCCGTCATGGAAGTCACCGTCTTGCCGCAAAGGGTGATGGATCCGCCTTCAATGACGGCATGTTGACTGTGAAGTCCCAGAATCGCCCGGCAGAGGGCTGTCTTGCCGCAGCCGGATTCTCCCACCATGGCCACCACCTCTCCCGGATTTACCTGCAGGCTGACGCCCCGGACGGCAGGTACCCTGCCGTCCGGTCCGTGAAAGGACAGGCTGAGGTTTTCCACCTGTAATATCATCCTTCAATCTCCCATTCCGCAATATTCCAGAATACACCGACCCCGTGGTGTCCCAGAACGGTAGACGGTGTGATGCCCTTCACCTGGGCCTTCATGGCGTAATCCGCATCCACATAGGCGATGAAGGTGTACGGCATGGCCTCGGTCATGGCCTCCTGGAACTGTGCGTACAGCTGCCTGCGCTGTGCGTCGTCGGATGTATGGCGCGCACTTGCCAGAATTTCATCGATCTTCGGATTGCTGTACCCGGTATAGTTATCTCCCGCGTCCGTGGAGAATACTTTATACGTATGGTCATCGGCATCAAACGGGCTTCCCCAGCCGATGATGCAGGCCTGCTGGCCACCCCAGTCCAGAGAAGGACGGGATTCGGCTGTCACGTTGGCACCGATCTGCTGCAGCTGGGATGCACACATGGTGGCCATATCCACACGAACCTGGTCATCGGCCATGGCGGAGATCACGAAGGCCAGCTGCTCGCCGTCTTTTTCATAGTAGCCGTCTGAGCCTTTGACCCAGCCGGCTTCTTCCAGCAGCTGCACCGCTTTTTCCGGATCGTAGTCGAAATGATTGATTTCTTCGTTATTGTATTCATTCTTCTGCAGCGGAGAATAGGCAGTCTGTCCTTCTCCCAGCAGCACGCTGTCCACGATGGCCTGCCGGTCAATGGCATAGCTCAGGATATTCGGCAGCTCCGGATGGTTCTGGAAATACGGATTCGAAAAATTGTAAGCTATGGCACGATAGTCTGCAGTTTCCATCTGATATACCCCATAGTCATCGTTTCCACGGAAAGTCTCCGCCGTCTTGGCTGTAATCTGTGCCATATCGATGTCACCGGCAGAAAGCTGCATGGCTTTCGCATCGGTATCCGGAACGATTTTGAAGATCACCCGGTCGATGTTCGGTTCGCCGCCGTAGTAATTTTCGAATTTTTCCATGGTGATGGACTGGCCCATATCCCATTCCGTCAGCTTGTACGGACCGGCGCCCACCGGGTTCTGGTTGAAGCTGCAGGTTGCCAGGTCTTCTCCTTCCAGCAGATGCTTCGGCAGGATGCCGATGGTCATATAATCCGGAAGTGCAACATTGATCTGGGACAGACGGATCTGGACCGTCAGTTCGTCCGGACAGGTAATCTCTTCGATATCCGTGTAATTGGAGACGATTTCCGACTGATTATCCGGATCCAGTATCGCTTCCAGCGTAAACTTCACATCTTCCGATGTGAGTGGCTCGCCGTCATGGAAGCGCAGTCCCTCCCGGAGATGGAAGGTCCATGTCAGCGAATCCTCATCGAATTCCCAGCTTTCCGCCAGTCCCGGCACCACATTATTTTCTGCGTCATGGGCAGTCATTCCTGCGAAAAGCAGAGCGTTGATCTCTCCGTGCTCATACAGGGCCGGATTGATGGCAGTGTAGTCTCCGCTGCCGTAGACCAGAGTCTCGTTGTCCATGGCCATGTCCATGCCGGCCGTTTCCGTGTCTGTACCGGAAGTCTGGCCGCCGCAGCCTGCCAGCGTGCATATCATGATAAGAATCAGTAAAATTGCAGTCAACTTTTTCATTTTCGTCTTCTCCTGTGTATGGTTTATAGATTGCTGTATATTCTGTTATTCTCTCTTCGGATGCATTCGCCGAGATTGGTGATGCATACCAGGGTGGTCACCAGAACCAGTCCCGGAATCAGAATCATCCACCAGCAGCCGGAAAGCAGCACGTTCTGTGACAAGGACATGAGGCTTCCCCAGGATACGGTGGTCAGAGGCAGTCCCAGTCCCAGAAAGCTGAGGGTGGATTCCGTCAGCATGGCCTGTCCGATATTGGTCACCACCATGAACATGATGGAAGAAATAAAGTTGGGTACCAGATGGCGCAGCAGCAGGTACCAGAACGGTGCTTCCATGGTGCGGGCAGCCAGGATATAGTCGCTGTTCCGGATCTGCCGCACCTCGCTGCGGACCACCTTGGAAATATTCATCCAGCTGGTGACCGCGATGACTACGGCGATGGATGTGGGCGTAGCCGTACCCCAGATGGCCTGCAGGAACAAAACCAGCAGAATCGACGGCACGCTCATGATCATCTCTGCAAACCGCATCATCAGGTCGCTGACCCGTTCTCCTGCCAGGCCGCTGATGGTGCCGTATACCACGGCGATCACCGTGGACAGACTGCCGGACAGCAGACCGATGTAGAGGGATGCCCTGCCGCCATACAGCAGCAGACTGAAAAGATCCCGCCCCATATGGTCCGTCCCCAGCAGGTGACTGCCTCCCGGCGGCTGGCTGATGGCGGTGCTGTCCATCAGATCGGAAGGATAAGGGGCCAGCAGGCCGGCCAGAAGACAGGCCGCCGTAATCAACCCCAGAAGAACCAGAGACCCCCAGGGGCGGCGCCGGGTGCCGCCGGAAACGCCGTGGCGTCGGATTTTGTTCCGTATGATGGTGGGCATCATGGCTGCACCTCCTCATAGGCCGTCCGCGGATCCAGGAATTCTCCCAGCAGCTGGGCCAGCAGATTGAAGACCAGCACCACGGCGCCGGTTAAAAGGCACAGAGCCATGAGCATGTTGTAATCCTGATACATGGCGCTCTGAAAGCTGAGGGTGCCGAGGCCCGGATAGGCAAACACCGACTCCACCACGTAGGTCCCGCCCAGAATGTGGGGCACGGAAATGGCCATGATCACGGCCATGGACGGCATGATGTTTTTCAGACAGCTGACCCAGAGGATCCGGCGGCGTGACATGCCTTTGGCTTTGCAGAGAAGCACATAGTCCTGGCGGGTTTCTTCGATGAGCTTGTTTCGGATCATGTAGGCGTAATACCAGAGATGCTCCAGTACCAGCACGGTCACTGGCAGGATCATGTGGAGGATCCGGTCTCCCACATTGCCGGACTGGCCATAGGAATAGGCGCCGCCCACCGGCAGAAGTTTCAGGCTGACGGCGAAGACCAGAATCAGCACCAGCGCCAGGAAAAAGGCTGGTATATTGGCCGAGATGAC
>JALEHL010000070.1 GCA_022770665.1 Bacillota bacterium | reverse complement strand
CTTACTTTTGCGAGTCCATTTGACTCTTGAATTGTTCAGCCCTTCGCTCCACTTCCATTACAGAAGCTTCCACACTACTATGGCTTCTGCTGACTTCTCACAGTTCGTTGTTACTAGGTTTCCCTCTGCGAGACCTCACGGGATAAGTCATCAGTCTTTCCTCGTTTACCTGCCTAATCTACCTGCATAGGTTACGGTTGCCTTTTGGACTTTGCGGCTTTGTGCCCGCTCATCCGCTATACAAGCCTTGGTATTAGGTTTCTGTTCGTCAGGCTACGATTTCGCTATCCCTTCTTCTCGCCTGCACCTCGCGATGCAAACCTTGGGAGTTGCTTTGAGGTTCGTCGGCAACTACGCCCTTTGTGGACTTTCACCACAGACTGACGGCATGCCCGTCATACACAAAAAAGCAGGCACTTTTCGCGCCTGCTTTCATCTGCTTTTCTATCGCTTTTCTTTCTTCAGCAGTGCGATGCACTCCGTGTGCTTCGTCATCGGGAAGTTGTCGAAAGGCTTCAGATACCGGCAGTGGTAGCCGTAATATTCCATATATTTCAGGTTTCCGGCCATGGTCTTCGGATTGCAGGAAATGTAAACGATCTCGGGCACACCGTAGCTGATAATCTGATCCAGCGCTTTAGGCTGGATGCCGACCCGCGGCGGATCCACCACAATAACATCCGGCTTTTCCGAAACGTTCTGAAGCACCTCGAACACATCGCCTGCCAGGAAACTGCAGTTGGCCAGGCCGTTGGCCGCCGCGTTTTCTTTCGCCGCTTCCACCGCTTCCTCCACCAGTTCGATTCCGAGAACTTTCGCAGCACGCAGAGCCAGCACCTGGCTGATGGTGCCGGTGCCGCAATACAGGTCGAAGGCTGTCTTCCCCTCGAAAGAATCTACCAGTGCAAGGGCTTCGGAATACAGCCGCTCCACGGCCTCCACGTTCGTCTGGAAAAAGGAAAACGCGCTGACATGGAATGTAAGGCCCAGGATCTTTTCCACATAGTAATCCCGGCCCCAGAGAACTTTCAGCTTCTGACAGATCACTGCGTCAGCCAGACTGTCGTTAAAGGTCCGCAGAACCCCGACGAGTGTATTTTGCAGAGAAAGGCCCTGCAGCATAGATACGAATTCCTCCTCCACGAATCCCGGCTCCGAAGAAGTGACGATATTGACCAGGATCTCCCCGGTCCGCACGCCCTTCCGGAGAATCAGGTTCCGCATCAGACCCTGATGGCTTTTCTTGTGATAAAACGAATAGCCCCGCTCCCGGCAGAATTCCAGTACTGCCGCAAGGATCACGTTGAAATCCGGATCTACCAGCTGGCACTGGTCCACGGTGACGATGGACATGAAGTTCTTCTTCCGGTGCATGCCCAAGGTCATTTCGCCATCTTTGACGAAGTCGCCGAAGGTATACTCCATCTTGTTCCTGTATCCGTACCGGGACGGGCACCCCTCGATGGAATCGATCCGGTCTGGCATCACCTGATTCGCCTCCAGCAGGCGGCGGACTTCTTTTTCCTTCTCGGAAAGCTGCTTTTCATAAGGTACACCCTGATGGATGCACCCTCCGCAAAAATCACTGTGCGGACAGATCGTATCTATCTTAAAATCTTCCATATTTCTCGTAAAACTCCTTTTTATATTCCAGGAACCGCTCCTCTTCGATGGCCTGGCGGATGTTTTTCATCATATTCACTAGAAAATAGAGGTTGTGGTTTGACAGCAGCATGGCAGACAGCATCTCATCGGCTTTGAACAGATGGCGCAGATAAGCTTTCGAATAATTCCTGCAGGTATAGCAGTCACATTCCGGATCCAGCGGCTCCCAGTCCCTTTCATACTTTGCATTTTTAATATTTACTCGTCCGTGAGAGGTCATGGCCAGTCCATGGCGGGCGATGCGGGTCGGAAGCACGCAGTCGAACATATCGATTCCACGTTCTACCCCTTCAAAGAGATAGTCCGGGCTTCCTACGCCCATGAGATACCGCGGCCTGTCTGCCGGAAGCCATTCCACACAGTCATCCAGAATATCCAGCATCAGTTCCTTCGGCTCTCCTACCGACAGACCGCCGATGGAATAACCCGGAAGATCCATTTCCACCACTTCTTCCGCGCTCTGTTTCCGCAGATCTTTATACATGCCGCCCTGCATGATGCCGAACAGCGACTGATGTTCCCAGTCCTGATGATAGTCCTTGCAGCGTTTCAGCCATCGTGTGGTACGCTCCAGGGAATCCTTTACATATCGCCGGTCTGCGGGATACGGAGCGCATTCGTCGAATGCCATCATGATGTCTGAACCGAGAGCATTCTGAATCTCAATGGATTTTTCCGGTGTCAGCATATGGGCGGAACCATCAATGTGCGAACGGAACTTCACACCTTCTTCTGTGATCTTGCGCAGCTTTCCCAGGGAAAATACCTGGAATCCGCCGCTGTCAGTGAGAATCGCACGGTCCCAGTTCATAAATTTATGCAGACCGCCGGCCTCCCGGACGATTTCATGACCCGGCCGCAGGTACAGATGATAGGTGTTTGAGAGAATAATCTCTGCTCCCAGCTCTTTGACCTCTTCCGGCCGCATGGCCTTTACTGTAGCCTGGGTGCCTACCGGCATGAAAACCGGTGTCTGAATATCCCCGTGCGGCGTATGGACCACTCCGCGCCTTGCGCGGGTACGGCTGTCTGTTTTGATCAGATCGTAAGTTACTGCATGTTTCATTTTTATTTCGCGCCGGTGATTCCTGCGGCGCCCCTCCTTATATGCATAATCAGTAATAGTATAACAAAACCCCGCAGGAATTTCCACGGGGTTTTCTGTGTTTTTTCACTTATTCTGCCGGTTTCATGGAGAGCTCACTGAGCGCAATGCCGACAATGGCCGTTTCCAGAATATCATACATCTGTTCCATCTTGTCCAGCGGCATATATTCATCGGTTTCGTGGCACTTATCCTCCATGTTCGGAAAGATCGGTCCAAAGCTGACCATATTCGGCATCGCCTTGCAGTAGGATGCGCCGTAGTCCAGCGCTTTTTCCACCATTTCTTTCTCGAAAGAAACGCTCGGGATCTATATCAGCCTCTTTAAATCCTCCAGCATATTTTCTCTGATCAGTGTTTCCATTCCGAATCCATCTCCTTCTCTTCTACTGATTGTTTCGTCTGAGATAAACAGCACTAGTCGATAAGCATGGCATCTCCATAAGAGAAAAACCTGTATTTCTCATCAACTGCAATCTGATAAACACGAAGAATCTCCTCTCTGTTATAAAGTGCGGAAACCAGCATCAGTAATGTGGACTTCGGCAAATGGAAATTGGTGATCAGCGCATTGATAATCTTAAATGTGTATCCCGGATAAATAAAAATTCCAGTTGAACCAGAACCGGCCTTCACCAGCCATTTCCCGGTTGTTTCATCCCGCACCGCCGCGCTTTCCACGGTTCTCGTTGACGTCGTCCCCACCGATACAATCCGGCCGCCCGCTAGAATCGTGTCATTGATGGTCTTCGCCGCCTCTTCGCTGACATAATATTCTTCGAAATGCATATGATGTTCTTCGATGTTCTCTACTTTTACCGGCCGGAACGTGCCGATGCCCACATGAAGCGTCACATATGCAGTCTTTACCCCTTTCTCCTGCACCTTCTGTAGAAGTTCCTCCGTAAAGTGAAGCCCTGCTGTCGGAGCAGCCACGGACCCCTCTTCTCTGCAGTAGACGGTCTGATACCGGTCCTTATCCTCACTGTTGTTTTCCCGTTCAATATATGGTGGCAGGGGCATCTCTCCCAGCTCCTCAAGACGTTCCATAAAAATCCCTTCATATTGAAATTCCACGATTCTCGTACCGTCTTCACCGTAATCTTTTACGGTAGCACGAAACAGCTTCTCACTGGAAAAAGAGACGCTGTCCCCAACTTTCAGCCGTTTTCCCGGCCGCACCATGGTCTCCCAGATATCGCCGTTCAGACGTTTAATCAGCAGGAACTCAACTTTCGCTCCAGTTCCTTCTTTCACACCATAAAGGCGTGCCGGCAGCACCTTGGAGTTATTCAGGACAAGACAGTCTGTCGGTCTGAGGTAGTCCGCAATATCATAAAAATGCCTGTGCTCCACACTTCCGTCTTTTCTGTGCACCACCATCAGGCGGCATTCATCCCGTTTCTCCGAAGGGGTCTGCGCGATCAGCTCCTTCGGCAGCTCATAATCAAAATCACTGATATGCATATGAATCCTATTCCTCTCTATCTCCGGGCATTTCCAGCCCCAGATGCTTATATCCCAGAGCTGTGACCATGCGTCCCTTCGGCGTGCGATACAGAAGGCCTGCCTGAATCAGATACGGCTCGGAAGAGTCTTCGATGGTGACACGCTCCTCGCCGATTGAGGCAGCGATGGTGTCAATTCCTACCGGACCGCCGTGAAACCGCTCAATAATAGTCTTCAGGATTTCCCGGTCCAGGCGCTCCAGTCCGAGCTCGTCCACGCCCAGTGCTTCCAGTGCCTCTCTGGTGATATCAATATCTATTATACCATTTCCCCTCACCTGTGAAAAGTCCCGGATCCGTTTCAGCATGCGATTGGCAACCCGGGGCGTTCCGCGGGAACGTCTGGCCATTTCCGCCAGGGAGGCATCATCGGCTTCCACCTTCAGGATACCTGCTGTCCGAGCCAGAATCTGTTTGAGTTCCTCCGTCGTATACATTTCAAACTTGCTGATCACACCGAAGCGGTCCCGCAGCGGCGCAGAAAGACTCCCGGCCCGCGTTGTAGCACCGATCAGTGTAAACTTCGCCAGATCAAGGCGGATGGACCTGGCCGAAGGGCCCTTTCCGATTACAATGTCCAGAGCAAAATCCTCCATGGCGGAATAAAGGACTTCCTCTACAGAACGGTTCAGTCTGTGAATTTCATCAATAAAGAGAACATCGTTTTCATTTAAATTGGTCAGAATGGCCGCAAGATCCCCTGCTCGTCCGATCGCCGGTCCGGAAGTAATTTTAATGTCTACACCCAGCTCATTGGCAATAATTCCCGCCAGCGTCGTTTTCCCCAGTCCCGGCGGTCCATAAAACAGCACATGATCCAGAGGCTCTCCACGCAGCCGTGCTGCTTCAATGAAAACTTTCAGATTCTCCTTGGCATTCTGCTGACCGATATACTCATCCAGATGCTGCGGCCGCAGATTCATCTCCTGCCGAAGTTCCCCCTTCTGCATGCCTGCAGAAGTAATGCGTTCATTTTCCATAGATTATACTGCTCCTAAAAGAGATATTTCAATGCTTTCTTGATATACAGCTCACAGCTCAGTCCATCTTCTGTCACCTGTGATACTGCACGGAAAGCTTCTGATTTCGAGTAACCCAGAGCCAAAAGCGCGCGGACCGCTTCCGCTCTTTCGTCCTCTGCAGATAATGCACCGGGCCCGTCCGCTGAAAGATCCTCCGCAAACGATGTGCTGTCTGTACTTCCCTCCAGTCTTCCGACCTTATCCTTCAATTCGAGAATCAGGCGCTCCGCGGTCTTCTTCCCAACTCCGTTGGCACGGCTGATTTCTTTCGCATCCTCGAATGCGATCGCCTGTTTCAGTTCTGAAGGAGAAAGGGTACTGAGAATCGACATAGCGCCCTTCGCGCCGATTCCGCTGACAGTGATCAGCAGTTCAAACAGCTCCAATGTTTCCCGGTTATGAAATCCGTACAGGCTGATCCCGTCCTCTTTCACTGCCATGGACGTATAAACCATAATTTCTTCCCCTTCTCCATAACGGAACAGCGGGGAGCCGAACGGTACAAAAATTTCAAGGCCCAGTCCGGATGACGTTTCTACAATGATGCTGTTCTCGAAGGTCATGGAATAAATTCCTTTAATATATCGAATCACGCTGTATCCAACCTCTCATTTCTAATCAACTGGTGTCTAATCAACGGGTGTTACCGGCTCTTCTGCTGCATCAGCTTCTGCAGGCGGTCATTCCCGGAGGAATGGCCATGACAGATTGCCGCGGCGAGGGCATCTGCCGTATCATCCGGTTTCGGGACCTGTTCCAGATTCAGAATCGCTTTCACCATCGCCTGGACCTGCTTTTTATCTGCTCTTCCATACCCGACGAGAGCCTGTTTGATCTGCAGCGGCGTGTACTCGCTGATTTTCAGATTGCTGTGCGCACAGGCAAGGACTGCAACGCCCCTTGCCTCGCCTACAAGAATCGCCGTCTTGGCATTATTATTGAAAAAGAGTTCTTCAATGGCCGCCTCTTCCGGCTGGTATTTCTCAATAATTTCCCGTAATTCATCATACAGTACTCGAAGCCTGTCCGGCATTTCCATTCCTGCTTCTGTCAGAACTGCACCATAATCCACGACGGAAAACCGGTTTCCCGTCTTATCCAGAATACCATATCCGAGTATGGCATATCCGGGATCAATTCCCAAAATCCGCATCCTTCACCTCTTGTTTGTCTGATCTTTCTTTGTTCCTGTCGGAGTCATCAGTTTATTATACCACACGAACATCTGTTTGTCCATATGAAATTATACAATAAAAATCTTTCGAATATTCATTCCATTTTCTGCGAATCAGGCAGAAATCTTTACTGAATTACTTGAAAAATACAGACTAATATGATAAAATTCAGCTAAATCCGATAAGGTGTGTAAGGAGGATTTTTATGCGTTATTCAAGACAGAATAAAATTATCGAGCTCATTAATGCCTATGAAATCGACACGCAGGAGAAGCTTGCGTCCATGCTTCGCGAAAGCGGTTTTGAAGTGACACAGGCCACCATTTCCAGAGACATTAAAGACCTTCAGCTGGTGAAGACCCTGACAAGCAGCGGAAAATACAAATATGCCCTGAACAAGTCGAAAGATATGCCGGTATCTGACCGGTTCGTGAAAATATTCAGAGAGACCATCACATCTTTCGCTGCATCGGGAAATCTTATCGTGGTCAAAACACTGTCCGGCTGTGCCGCTGCCGCCGGAGAAGCCATTGATAACAGCGGTCTGCCGCATATTATCGGCTCGATCGCCGGAGATAACACCCTGCTTCTGATTGCAGATTCGACAGAAGCGATTCCTGAAATCATGCAGGAGTTTCAGGATATGCTCCAGATGAGAGGGAAGTAAAGCATGATATATCATATCAGCATTCAGAATTTTGCGATCATAGAGCATACGGAAATTGATTTTGCTGACGGCCTGAACATTATTACCGGAGAAACCGGCTCCGGAAAGTCCATTGTGATCGAAGCGATCAGCCTGGCCCTCGGAAGCCGGGCTGATTCTTCTTATGTAAGAACAGGAGCTGACAAAGCAATCATCCAGCTTCTCGGAGAACTGGATGGTGAAGAGATTCTGCTCACTCGCGAGATTTCTTCATCCGGTAAAAATCTGTGTCGGCTGAACGATGAGATCGTCACATTGAACCGGCTGAATCAGGCGGCGCGGAAGCTAGCGGATATTCACGGTCAGTATGATAACCAGTCTCTGCTGAATCCGGACAGCCATATTGATCTGATCGATGCCTATCATCGTGAAATAACGGAACAGAAGAAATCGATCGTGCAGGATGAATACCGCCGCTATGCGCAGATTCGCAGTGAACTCGGGAATCTGCTCTCCACGGAGAAGGAAAATCGCCGCAGGCTGGATTTTATGCGTTTTGAATCCGACGAAATCGAAAAAGCTGCGCTTCGTCCCGGTGAGGATCAGGAGCTGGAATCTCGCGTGGCTCTTCTCCAGAACAGCGAAAAAATATTTGAAAACATGGAAAAGACATGCGGTCTTTTCTCTGACGCCTCCCCCTCTGTCATGAACGGGCTGTACACAGGAATGCGGGCTATGGAAGAAATTGCGTCTTTTGCACCGGATCTCGGCATCCTCAGTCAGGAGTTCAGCGACATTTACTACCGGCTGGAAGATCTGGGCCGCAAGCTTCGCGACAGGAAAGACAGTCTGTCGTTCCGTCCGGAGGAACTGGATGAAGCGATCAGCAGGCTGGAGCTGATTGAAAACCTGAAGAAAAAATATGGAGATTCCATTGAAGCAGTTTTAAACTATCACAGCAGCATTTCCTCGCAGCTGTCGGCTATGGAAAATATCGACGAAACCAAGCTTTCTCTGGAACGTCAGCTGAAAGCCTCAGCGGCATCGCTCCGTCAGGCATGCGCACAGCTGACGGAAGCAAGGAAAGCATCTGCAGCGGAACTCTGCGAAAAGATTCGGAAAGAACTGATCGATCTGAATTTTCACGATGCACGCCTTGCCATCGAGGTTCTCCCGCTGGACAAACCGGGCGAAAACGGCATGGACCGTGTGGAAATTCTTATTTCCACAAACCGCGGCGAGCCTCTCAAGCCTTTGACACGTGTTGCATCGGGCGGCGAAATGTCCCGTATCATGCTGGCCTTCAAAAATGTGATCAGCAGCTATGATCAGATTCCAACGCTGATATTTGATGAGATCGATACTGGTATCAGCGGTGTCACCGCAAGCATCGTCGGGCAGAAAATGAAAGAGATTTCCAGATCCCGTCAGCTGATCTGCATCACGCACCTTCCGCAGATTGCAGCATGCGGAGATCACAACTTCCGAATCCGGAAGTCATCCGATGACACCAGCACCTATACGACCGTAGATGCATTGTCAGAAGAAGAAACGGTCTGTGAAATCGCACGTCTCCTCGGCGGCGCCACGATCACGAGCACAACGATGGCGAGCGCCAGGGAACTGATTGCAGGAAGCCGGTGACGGATATGACGGATATGACGAATATGACGGATATGACAGAACAGATTTAAATGGAAAATCCCGGAGAAGCTTCATCACTTTCTCCGGGATTTTTCAGATCGTCACATTACATCAGTTTTCTGAACAGATTTTTCAAGTCTTCCACACTGGCCTCTTTCGGGTTTCCCGGTGCACATGCATCTGCGAAAGCAGATTCCGCCAGGAACTGCAGGTCCTCTTCTTTCAGTGCTTCCAGTCTGGCCGGAATTCCTACATCAGTGGAAAGCTTCCGCACAGCCTCCACTGCAGCCTTTCTGTATTCTGCCTGCGACATTTCATCTACCCCTTTTACGCCCATCGCTCTTGCAATTTCTCTGTATTTTTCTCCGGTACATTCCGCGTTATACTCCATAACGATCGGGAGCATCATCGCACAGGCAACACCATGCGGCGTGTCATATACTGCACCCAGTGTGTGTGCCATGGAATGTGCAATTCCCAGGCCTACATTGGAGAATCCCATTCCTGCGATGTATTGGCCCAGAGCCATTCCGTCGCGTCCTTCCTGCTCTCCGGCAACGGCACTTCTCAGGGATCTGCTGATAATTTCAATCGCTTTCAGATGAAACATATCCGTCATTTCCCATGCGCCCCTGGTCGTATATCCTTCAATGGCATGAGTCAGCGCATCCATACCTGTAGATGCGGTCAGTCCTTTCGGCATGGAAGCCATCATATCCGGATCAACCACAGCGATAACCGGCATATCATGAGGATCTACACAGACAAATTTTCTCTTTCTTTCCACATCGGTGATCACGTAGTTGATCGTTACTTCCGCTGCAGTTCCTGCTGTGGTCGGAACTGCAATGATCGGAAGACAAGGTTTCGCAGTCGGCGCCGTTCCTTCCAGACTTCTGACATCTTCAAATTCCGGATTTGCAATAATGATTCCGATCGCCTTGGCAGTGTCCATAGAAGAACCTCCGCCGATCGCAATGATGTAATCTGCAGCTGCCGCCTTACATGCAGCGACGCCATGCTGTACATTCTCAATCGTCGGATTGGCCTTGATATCCGAGTAGATCTCATATGCCAGTCCTGCTTCATCCAGAACTGCTGTGACTTTACCGGTGACACCAAACTGAATCAGGTCCGGATCCGAGCACACAAGCGCTTTCTGAAATCCTCTCGCCTTTGCCTCCGTCGCGATCTCCCGAACCGCTCCGGCACCATGATATGATGTTTCATTTAACATAATTCTGTTCGCCATTTGATTCTTCTCCTTTTTTCGTCTGCTGTTTCAGCAAGGTTTTTCTGTCATTATTTTAACAATATAAAAGAAAAAAATAAAGTGACAAAACATTCTTTCTGTCACTTTACGATCTGTTCAGAGCAGATGCAGGCTGCGAAACACTTCCGCCAGTTCCCCGGGCATCGCCGCAACCAGCTCCCCGGCCATTTCCTCCGGACTGCGATGAAGACGTCCGGATACCCACTGCACCGTCATGTATATGGAACCCTGACAGTACATTTCCAGCAGAAACCGGAGACGCTCCGAAAGCGCTTCTCCAGAAGCTTCTTCCATTTTTTCGGTATAGAAACGAAGAATCATCTGAAAATCATGTTCCTTCAGATTATTCTGCGCGTCAGACTGAAATGCAGCCCGGAAGAAAGTGTTTTCCTCTTCAATAAATTCGAATTTCTTTACCAGTCCTTCATACACCGTCCGTCCTTCCCCCATCTGCTTGAAGGATTCCTGGAGGATCTTATCAAAATACCAGTTCATCAGATCATACTTATCCAGGAAATGACGATAAAATGTCTGGCGAGTTGTACCAGCTGCATCTGCAATTTCCTGTACTGTGATCTTCTCAGCGGAAGAAGACCGCATGCACTGCTTCATCGCGTCCGCCAGGCGATATTTCATTTTTTCCTGCTTTTCATCCATCGGTTTCTTTCTTTTTTCCTTTTCTGATTCTAGCGGCCAGCTTGCTGAAATCAATTTCCATAATAAAAATGCTGGAAATCATCAGTACAGCGCCAAAATAAGCTTTCGCACTGAGAACTTCTCCCGCCAGTGCGAATGCAACAATTCCTGAAAATACCGGTTCCAGAGCAAATATCACTCCGACATGGGATGCACTGGTGTACTGCTGCGCGACCGGCTGCACCACAAAAGCAACACCGGTACAGAAAATTGACAGAAACAGCACTGCACCCCAGACATTCGGTGCTGTCGGAAAATGCGGCGTTTCCACAATCAGCGCCAGAATCAGGTTGCATACACCAGTCACCCCAAGCTGAAATACCCCAAGCTGATACGCATCTACTTTCTCATGGGAAACCGCTTTTTCTGTCAGCAACAGATCCACGGCGTAGGCGACTGCACACATGATGCACAGGGAGTCTCCTTTCAGATTCTCCATATTAATGGAAAAGTCATCTTTCAGCGTCAGAAGCGCAATGCCGATAAAGCAGATCACAACCGATAAAGTCATCTTCCGGTCCAGCTTCTGCCGCAGAAAAATCCAAGCGATCAGCGGTGTGAACACCACAGTCAGTGCACACAGGAATCCGGAATTGGAAAGCGTCGTATATTTCACACCGAACGTCGCACCTATGTATACAAAAACCAGCGCTGCGCCAACCAGGAGGCTGTACTTCAGTGTGGTCCGGTTCACCGTCTTCACTTTTTTAAAAGAAAGCAGCCCGGCTACGGCAAACGCCCCCAGAAACCGGAGGGCATTCAGTGTGAACGGGTCCAGATCTGTCAGAGCAAGATCCATCAGATAATAGGAAATGCCCCAGCAGAGTGTCACCATAACCAGCATCATATCGGCTTTGAGTTGTTTATTCATCCTATTCTATATCCTCCCTATCAGGAGCTCCAGTGCCAGGTCCGGATCCAGGAGTCCCGTCTTGATATTCCGGTCCACTTCATAAATCTGGCTCAGGATTCGCTTCAGACGTTCCACGGTAAACTTTTCTGTATAGCTCATGGCTTTCCGGGTCCGATATTCGCTGGAATGCAGTGTATCTGTAATTTTTCCCAGATTCATGCCCTCTTCTTTCAGTTCGGCTACCATCAGCATGAGCTCGAACTGATTGACCAGCATGGCAATCAGGCTGTGAACATCCCTGCCGGACTGGAGAATATTGTGCAGCAGCGCAAAGGCCTTATCTTTCTGATTGCTGCTGACTGCATCCAGCAGATCAAAGATAAAGGTATCCATATCGCCGTTTAATACCTGTCCCACCGCTTCCGCCGTCACGGCACGGCCGCTGCAATATGCGGCGATTTTCCGGATATCATTGACCAGATTATACAATCTGTATTCTGTCTCTTTATGAAAATAGCCCGACTGATCAATGACTTCCCTCACCACGTCCCTGTCTGCTGATGCCCCTTCTGCAGCAAACCGCTTGGAGATAAAACCGCAGAGGGTACTATAATCCAGCTGGCTGAACCCGTAACACCGGCTTTTTCTTTTCAGCAGTTTTACCAGCTCACTTTTTCCCTCTGGCGCTTCAGCGGAAAAAACAAGAATCGTTCCCGGATTCGGGTCCTCCAGATAGGCTTCCGCCTGCTCCAGATTCTCTGTAGAAAATCCGCGCGCACTGACACTTCTCAGCGGCGGGAACTCATCCGCCCATACAATTCTTCGCTCCGAAAGCATGGAAAAAGTATTGCATGCCTCCAGTATGGAAGGCAAGTCATCTGTATCCTCCTGAAACCGCACGTAGTCCAGCGCCAGGCATCCCGGATTCACATATCTTTTTCTCAGCGACTCCACCGCCCAGTGGATGAGATATCCTTCTTCCCCATACAGAAAAAGGACCGGCGGCATGGTGCCGCTGGAAATATCCCGGCTGAAGCTCTTAAATGCATGTTCTTTTTTTTCTTTCTTATACACGCCTGTCTTGTCCCTCGCTCCATTTACGAAATGATCGTCATGATACGAAAGCGGTCTTCGCCGAAATCGATACCAACCGCTCCGTTCTGATCATTTCTTTCTATTATTATACCTTTTTGAAGAAGTTTTTCAATCACTTTTCCATCCGGATGTCCATAAATATTATACATGCCAACCTGAATCACTGCCACCTTCGGATCGACCGCATCCAGAAATGCATCGCAGCTGCTGGTGCTGCTTCCATGATGTCCAACTTTCAGAATATCCGCTTTCAGGATATCCGCTCTCCCCTGTTCTGTATAATACTGCAGCATCTCCTGCTCCCCTTCGGCATCCAGATCGCCTGTAATGAATATCCTCCAAATCCCGTAGTGTACCATAAAGGCAGAGCACCGGCTGTTTTCTTCCTGTCCTGTTTCCGGACTGATTTCAAGCGGCCAGAGTGTTTCAATAAACACCTTCTCCGAAACATGAATGCAGTTTCCGGCGATCAGTCCGGTTACTGTTTTCTGTACAGGATATACGGCGGACAATTCCTCAAGCCCTTTGTAATGATCCGTGTGAAGATGTGTTGCAACCGCAAGTTCCACCCTTCGGGATCCGTTTTTCAGCAGATAAGGTTTCAGAATCTTTTTCCCGACATTGTAACGTGCACTCCCTCCGCCGTCGATCAGGACATCTGTCTTTCCATCCCGGATATGAATACAGTCGCCCTGTCCCACATCCACGAAAACCAGATCTGCTGTCGGAAACGGGGTGGCTGTAAGCAGTCCCGCGGTCATACCGAACAGAACACATCCAACTGCGGCAGCGCCAATGCACTTCTTCCTGCCTCGCAGTCGAAGAAGGAGACAGGTTTCTGAAGAAAAAAAGAACAGGATCAGATACAGTGTGATCACCAGCCAGAGGGGCGGACTGATCACGTCAATACTGGCTTTCCCATCCAGTGAAGTCAGACGGTTCACTTCAAGCAGAAGATGACTCAAAGCGTTCATCAGTGTCATTACCGGTCCACATCCTCCCGTGAGCAGAAACAGAAAAAAGCCGGCAATGGCAGATGGAACCAGCAGACCTGTGAGGAACAGAATGGGAATATTCGCCAGAGGTGCTGCCAGAGAAATATAGTTGAACTGATACATCTGATACAGCCCCAGACCAAGCTGAACGGCAAACATTGCCGAAAAGCTGTCCGGCACCCGCCTTGGCATAACGGGCTGAAAGAAACAGATCGAGGCAATTGCCAGAAAGGACATCTGGAATCCCGTGCTGAAAATAATGCAGGGATTTCTCAACATAAGAAATAGCGCAATGGTGCTCAGTCCCGTCAGCATATCATACCGCAGATCCAGGAACTTTGCCATCACAGGCAGTGCGATCATTACAGCTGCCCGCTGAACAGAAGGACTCCACATGGATACAGTTCCGTACGCGACAATCAGAATTCCCAGCAAAATCGCCGCTTCCGGTCTTTTCTTTTTCCCTGCCGCCTTTCGGTAGAATCCGTACAGGATTCCCAGATGCAGACCGCTGACAGCAAGAATATGTGCAGTTCCGCTGGCCTGAAACTGTTCATAAGTATCCTCATCCAGATCAGAAATATCTCCAAAAAGAATTCCGCACAAAAGACCCCGATATGCCGGATCCATTGTTTCGCGGAATGCATATCGCTGCCCGATCAGCCAGGCTGCAGCCTGATCAGCCGGGCTGTCCCATCCCTCTTTCAGGGTTCCTCCTTCAGAACGCATTTCAAAGAAAATTCCCTGGCTCATCAGAGAAAGGCGGTAATCAAAACATCCAGGATTTCTTCTGCTCTCCGGCATGCGAAAGGTGCCGGTGAGATAGATTTTGCGACGGAACAGGCTGCCCGGTGTCTCCCCAGGGAAACTGCACGTAGTCAGCACGGTTTCCGGTTTCGGAATCGGGATTTCATCGATCGTCTCAACCCGCACTTTCAGCTGGAAATCGCCGGAATCCCGCAGCTGCAGTCCGACAATCCTGCCGGAGACCGTGTACGGCTCGCTGCGGTCCATCTCAATGAAAGGTTCCAGTGAAGAATGCGCCAGAGGGATTCCTGCACTGTGCAGAATAAACAGCAGAAAAAAAAGTGCTGTTGTGAAGATCAGATTCTTTCTTCTCATAAAATTCCCCTTCCAGGGGTATGCTATCCATGTACCATTATATTACAGTTATTCCATTATTACAACATGGTTCTGTACCTCATAAAAAAATAGCAGAATTATCAGGGAAATGTATGAAGTTCATCAAGATATTCCTTAACTTTACGGATAAGTTATGCTATACTATTCTTATCTATGGAATCAGACAGAAAGTAGGTGATTTTTTTTGAATCATTATGATGATAAAAACGATGTGAACCGCCAGACAGGAGAAGATGCGCCGCAGCATTCCCGAAGGCGAAAAAAAGAGGAGGCGAAACACCGCCGTCCTACACGAAAAGAAAAATTTGAAAGCCGGCAGCAGGAGTCTTCCGCTTCCGCTGCACCGGAAAAAGCAGGCAGGAAGAAGAAGCACCGTCTCAACTGGAAGCGGTTTCTTCTGGTATGCTTCTGCTTCTGTCTTCTGGTCGGTGTGGCAGTCGTCGGCTGGGCCGCCTCTGTCATCATGAAAGCGCCGGATATCGATACCAGCAATATCTACTCCATGCTCTCCCAGAGTTCTGTGCTTTACGATGCCACCGGAGAAGTCATGGACAGTGTGGTCGGTGCTGACGGACAGAACCGGACCGTAGTGGAAATCAGCCAGATCCCTGAGAATCTTCAGGATGCTTTTATCGCACTGGAGGACAAGACATTCCGGACACACCACGGCTTCAATATCATACGTATTTTCGGAGCAATCAAAGAAGCACTGTTCAGCGGAGGGGAAATCGGCGGTACCAGTACGATCACGCAGCAGCTTGCAAGGAACATCTACCTCACAGATGAGATGTTTGACCGTTCCATGAGCCGCAAGGTCACCGAAGCATATTATGCTGTAATTCTGGAGAAACGGCTGACCAAGGATCAGATTCTGGAAGCTTATCTGAATACCGTCAATTTCGGTGATTCTCTGTATGGCGTGCAGGCTGCCTCCCAGGCCTATTTCAGCAAGGATGTCAGTGATCTGACCCTGGCTGAATGTGCTGTCCTTGCCTCCATTCCACAGCTTCCGAACTATTATAAGCCGGTTGTCACGGTCTCTGCAAATGAAATCAACGACAGCACGGAAAATCTGATCCAGAAAGACGGCGATATTGCCTATGTGTGGAATGATACTGCCGCCCCTCGTGTAAAAACCTGCCTCTCCTTTATGCTGGAGCAGGGACTGATCACGCAGCAGGAATATGATGAGGCGGTTTCCGTTGAAATCAAAGACATGGTCAATCCGAATACGGAAGCGCTGAACCTTGAAACCAACTATTTTGCGGATTATGTGATTGAAACGGTTGTGCGGGATCTGCAGGATGAACTGGGGTATGATTACAAGAAAGCCCACGACATGGTCTACAGCGGCGGTCTGCAGATCTACACTTCCATGGATCCTGCCCTGCAGTCTGTCATTGAAACTGAATTCAGAAACGATGCGAACTTCCCTACCCTTGTTGTAAACAAGAAGGACAGCCAGGGGAATATTCTTGACGATTTCGGCAACGTGATTCTGTACCAGTATTCCAACTATATCACCAGCAAAGGGTACTTCCGTCTGAAACCTTCAGAATACAGCTGGAATGATGACGGATCTCTGACTGTCTATGCGGGAAAAAGGCTGAATCTGTATGATACCACAGTTCAGGGGAAAGCGGACGTCAGTGTGGAATTCAAAAATATGTATGTTGTGGACAGCGGCACGTTTTACACAATTTCCGGCGGATACATCAATATTCCGCAAGGGTATAAATCCAAAGACGCGGATGGGAATCTGCTCATTTCCGCTAGTTTCTTTGAAGATTATCCGGACTTTTTCAAGCAGAGCGGCCAGCGGCTCGTCACGAAGTCCTTCACGCTGCAGCAGCGTGTTATCCAGCCGCAGTCTGCCATGACCATCATTGATAATGAGACCGGTTATGTAAAAGCAATAGTCGGCGGACGGAAAGTCAGCGGACGGATGATCCTGAACCGTGCAGTTGCCACACGTCAGTCCGGTTCATCCATCAAACCGCTTACCGTTTATTCCGCAGCTCTGCAGAAGAGTTTCGAGCTGGAAGCAGCCGGCAAAACCTTCCCATTGACGGATTCTGACTACGGTTTCCAGGGAGATGCTCTCTGGGGCAATTACCTGACAGCCGCTTCCATTGTAGATGATGAACCGACAACAGTAAACGGTAAGAGCTGGCCGGTCAACTCTCCTGCCGGTTATAACGGTCTTCTGTCACTCAGAAAAGCAATGCAGAAATCTCTGAATATCTGTGCCGTTAAGATCATGCAGCAGGTCGGCACCGATTACTGTTTCGACCTAGCGGAGAAATATGGTCTCACGACGCTGGTCCGTGACGGCGAGGTCAATGACAACAATCTGGCCGCGCTGGCACTGGGCGGCCAGTCAAACGGTGTTTCCACACTGGAAATGGCAAGTGCATATACTACATTTGTCAACGCTGGCGTTCACAAGAGCTATAATGTCTACACCAAAGTTACAACCAGAAACGGGGATCTTCTTCTGGAAGCGGATACCACGGAAACGAAGGTTCTGGATCCCGGTGTCGCATGGATCATGCGGGATATGCTGCAGTCTGACATCACGGAAGGAATTGCGGGAGCTGCCGCGGTTTCCGGTGCAAAGGCCGGCGGTAAAACCGGTACCACGTCGGATCAGTTTGATATCTGGTTTGACGGATTTACTGCAAAATACTCCGCAGCGCTCTGGATCGGCAGTGATATCAATATCAAGCTTTCCACCATGTCCGGTACGGCGGCAAGGCTCTGGGGCCGGATCATGAATCAGATTCCGGGTGTGGCTTCCGGAACCTATTCCGCAATGCCGTCCAATGTCATTTCTGTCGCAGTGGATACAAAGAGCGGCATGCTGGCAACCGATGCAAGCGGTAGCGATGTACGAACGGAATATTTCACGAAAGGCACACAGCCGACAGAACCGGATACCCTTCATCAGACTGCGGAAATCTGTACAGAATCCGGTTTCCTTGCGACACCGTCGTGCCCGAGTACAGAAACAAAGAGCGGTATTGTCCGTCCATATACACCAAACAAGCGTGTTGCTGATATCGGAAGAGAACTTCCGCACTACTACTGCAATCTTCACAATCCGGATCCTTCCACTTACAAAGTGAAGAAAGGACTTGATGTAACCATCGTACAGCCAGGTGAAATCTCAGAACCGGATGAAACTGAACCGGATGATGATCCGCTGATCCCGGACGATCCTGATGAGCAGGATCCGGGTGTGCCGGTTATCCCGGATGACGAAGATGACGGCGGAACAGGCGGCGGCGAGGATGCCGGTACAGATACGAATGTTACTCAGTAAATTCCATGTCCAGGATTGTAACAGACAAAAAAAATAACGGGCAGATGCCCCGACTTCTATGCCGGGGCACCTGCCCTCTTTCATTTCACGGCTTTCAGTGCCCAGACCCGTTCTTCCACATTTTCTGCATGGAAAACCGCTGATCCTGCAACTGCGATATCGGTGCCTGCCCTCGCGATTTCTTCTGCATTCTCCAGATTTACCCCGCCATCAATCTCAATCAGGAAATGCAGGTTCTGCTCTCTCCGGATCTGATCCAGCTCTCTCACCTTTTTCAGAGCCGAAGGGATAAACTTCTGTCCGCCAAATCCCGGATTTACAGACATAATCAGCACCATGTCCGTCTCCTCCAGAATGCACGAAAGGGCGGAAACCGGTGTGGCTGGATTGATGGATACCCCAGTCTTAACACCTTTTGTCCGGATGTGCTGCAGTGTCCGATGCAGATGACGGCATGCTTCCTGGTGCACCGTGATGAAAGCCGTCTGCTCTGTGACGAAATCATCAATATACTGATCCGGATTCTCAATCATCAGATGGACATCAAAGGGGATTTCTGTGTGTCCCAGAAGGCTCTTCATTACTGCAGCGCCAAAACTGATATTCGGTACAAAATGCCCGTCCATCACATCAACGTGGATATAGTCGGCGCCGCCTCTTTCAATCTTTTTCACATCGTCCGCCAGCGCTGAAAAATCTGCGGACAGAATGGAAGGAGCAAGTTTCATGGTTTTTCCTTTCTTTTTTCAATACATTCAATGTGTTAAACAGCTTTAATACTTTTTTCTCCTGCGGATTTCTTCCAGATTCGCCTGATAAGATTCATAACGTCTCGGATGAATTCTGCCCGTCGCCACAGCATTGCGAACCGCACAGTCCGGTTCGCTGATATGGCGGCAGTCGTCATACCGGCACTGTCCCTTCAGAAGCGCGATCTCCGGATAATAGTCTGCCAGCGTGTCTTCCTCTGCTTCAAGGATCTCGAAGGAAGTAAACCCAGGTGTATCATAAATCATACCACCGCCCTGCAGCGGAAAGATTTCCACATGACGTGTCGTATGACGTCCCCTTCTGGTTTTTTCACTGACCGATCCGGTTTCCATATTTGCTTCCGGATGCAGATGATTCAGGATTGTGGATTTCCCAACGCCGGAAGGACCGGCAAGTGCAGTCTTTCTGCCGCAGACAAGCTGTTTCAGGTGATCAAGGCCTTCTCCGGTCCTGCAGCTGACAGTAAGAAACGGGTAGACACCATCGTAGATCGCACGGATCTCTTCCACGGTATCGTGAGAAACCAGATCACATTTATTCAGACACAGGATCGGATCAATGTCATGCATTTCCGCCATAATCAGGAATTTATCAATCAGCATATAGTTTGGCTTCGGCTGTGCCGGTGCGAAAACCACAAGAAATGTGTCCACATTGACAATCGGAGGTCGGATAAACTGGTTTTTTCTCGGATAGATCCGGCTGATCACACCGTTTCCGTCTTCCGTTCTTTCCACTTCCACAATATCGCCGACCGCGAGAGTGATTCCGTCTTTCTTGAAGATTCCGCGCCCTTTAGCCTCAATGGTGCCTTCTTCGGTGAGCACATAATAGAACCCGCCGATTCCTTTTGTAATCAGTCCCGTCATCGGCTATTCTTCTCCACTGTCCGTTTCACCGGTATCCTCTTCGGCATCCGGATCATCGCTGTCTCCTGTCCCGGATCCGTCACCCTCCGTATCGTCATCCGGCTGAGGAATCTTCTCCGGTGCCTTGGTCAGGCGATAAGAAACCTTGGTTCCGGTCTCCACTTCCGTTCCGGCATCCGGATACTGTCCGATCACCGTATTCGCCGGAGCCAGATCATTCTCTTCATAAGCAATATTATCCGCATCAACTACCAGTCCGGCAGCAGCAATCGCCGCATCTGCCTGTTCTTTTGTCTTTCCTGTAAGGTTTGGCACTTTCGTTGTTTCTTTTCCCTGTCCGTCACTGATTTCGATATTGATCTTCGATCCTTTCGCTGCCTGTTCTCCGGCACCTGGGGTCTGAGAAAGCACAACGCCCTTTGGCTTCGGACTGTTGACAGTAATAATCTGCCCCAGTTCATATCCGTATCTGGCGAGATATTCCGCCGCTTCATTATAGTCCTTACCCAGAATGTTCGGAACCACATCATTTCGTTTTCCCTTGCTGACATTCACAGTGATCTTCTGTCCTTCCTTCACTGCAGTGCCCGCTTCCGGATCCTGCGATGTGATCTTTCCTTCTTCCTCGCTTTCGCTGTAGACATCCTCTCCCTTTTCCAGCAGCAGTCCGGCTTCTTCCAGCGCAGTTTCCGCCTGTTCCAGGGTCATGCCCTTCAGGTCCGGAACTGGAATCTCATCGCTTCCGCCAAACCAGCCCAGGGCGGATCCAAGTGCAAAGAGGCCGGCACCGAACACGATCACTGCTGCCACAACAATGACGGCAATCACCTTGTTATTTGACAGAATTCCTTTTTTCCCATTCTTCCCGGAACTGCTGCTTCCAGCAGATTTCTTGCGTCCGTCTTCTCCAAACAGCATTTCCTCCAGCTCCCGGTCAGCAGGACTTTCCTGACTCCGTTCATTCTCCAGAGGCGATCGATTTTGCGAAGAACTCCCGTCGACGAAAACCTTCTTTCCCATGACCTTCGTAATGAATTCAATATTGTCCAGGTCCTCTATCATTTCATCCGCCGAGCTGTAGCGGTTATTCTGATATTTGTCGGTCGCTTTCATCACCACTTTTTCCAGCTGCGGCGGGATTCCGGAAACCAGTCTGGACGGCGGTGTAATCGGGTCATTGATATGCATCAGTGCAATAGAGATCGCATTATCCCCGTCAAACGGTACTTTTCCAGTGAGCATTTCATACAGGACGATTCCCAGAGAGTAAATGTCGGTACGTTCATCCACATAGGAGCCTCTTGCCTGCTCAGGCGACAGATAATGGACAGAGCCCATCACCTTGTTGCTTGTCCCCTCTACCATCGTCGAATTGCTGACAGCCTGCGCAATGCCGAAATCTGCCAGCTTCGCCACGCCGGTACTGGTGATCAGGATATTATGCGGCTTCACATCCCTATGTATGATCTGGTTTTTATGCGCCAGACTCAGGGCAGACGCCACCTGCTTGGCAATATCGATCGCTTCTTTATAATCCAGCCGTCCTTTTTCAGTGATCACCTGACTCAGCGGCTTGCCTTCCACCAGTTCCATCACAATGAAATGCAGATTTCCTTCCTTCCCGACATCGTATACACTTACAATATTGGGATGGGTAAGTCCTGCCGCAGCCTGGGATTCCTTCCGGAAACTCTCAATAAAGGATGCATCCTTCGTAAACTCCGGCCGAAGGATCTTGATCGCCACATATCGGTTCAGAAGCCTGTCTTTTCCCTTATATACGACGGCCATGCCGCCTTCACCGATTTTCTCAATCAGTTCATATCTTCCTGCCAGTAATCTATTGCTCATGGATGTCCTCCTCTGTAACTCTCAAAGTAATGACTGTGATGTTATCCCGGCCGCCGTTCTCATTTGCTCTCTGCACCAGCTCGCTGCAGGTATCCGACATGGAACGCTGTTTCTGAATGACCTGAACGATTTCTTCCTCACTGACTTCATCATAAAGACCGTCCGTGCACATGAGAATAATGTCGCCAGGCATGATATCCACCTGAAAGAAGTCCGGTTCCACCTCCGGCTCTGCGCCCATCGCTTTCGTAATGACATTCTTCCGTTCGTCTACCTTTGCTTCTTCTTCTGTCAGCAGGCCTGCCTTCACCAGGGTATTTACATAAGTGTGATCCTCTGTAAGCTGTGTCAGCTGTCCGTCGCGGAACAGATAGGCTCTGCTGTCTCCTACATTGGCGATATAGGCTTTTTCCCGTTCTGCATAAACGACAACGATTGTTGTCGCCATGCCATGGTTTGCCGTATACTTGTTTGCCATTTCAAAGATATGGCCATTGACCCGTTCCAGGCAGTTCTGAAAATAGGATGCAATTCTGTACTTATCTCCCGTTTCCTCGATGGGATGATCTACTATGTAACTGGCGATCTGGCTGACTGCGGTCCTGCTGGCAATTTCACCGGCATTTCCGCCTCCGACACCGTCTGCGATCACATAGACTTTATCAGCCAGAAGAATAAAGCAGGCATCTTCATTATTCTGTCTCTGAAGCCCTTTATCTGACTTGAATCCAACTTCCATTACGTTCCTCCTGATTATTCACTGCCGCTGCATTCTTCGGCACACTGGTGCTTTTTTCGAAGCCGGCACATATAAAAACCGTCTGATTCCCTGTCAGGCAGGAGCTGTTTCTCCGCTTCCTGAATGAAATCCGGGTGCATTTTCAGAAATCTGCGGATCTGCATTTCATTTTCAGCCGGATTTACAGTGCAGGTGCTGTACACCAGTGTTCCTCCCGGTTTCACATACTGACTGGCAGTATGAAGGATTTCTGCCTGACGACGGATCAGTTCCGCAAAATCCATCTCGTCGGCATTCTTCAATTTGATCTCAGGTTTTCTTCGCAGGACCCCCAGCCCCGAGCAGGGAACATCTGCCAGCACGCAGTCCGCTTTTCCCCGGAACCGCTCACAAACCTGCCGTCCGTCCTGGCAGAAAGTCCGGATATTGTTCATCCCGAGCCGCTCTGCCTGCTGCTGGATCAGCTTCAGCTTATGTTCATAAATATCAAATGCCACAACCTCCCCGTTTCCTTTCATCGCTTCCGCCATAGCAAGAGTTTTTCCCCCTGGCGCGGCACATACATCGATGACCAGATCCTTCGAAGAAGGATGAAGCAGATCCGCTGCCGCAGCGGAAGCCTGATCCTGCACGGAAAACAGTCCTTCCCGGTACAATCTGCTTTCCAGAATGCCGGACCCTTTTCCTTTCAGAAGAAGGATGCGTTCAGAAAGCGCTCCCGGCTCGCAGTCAAATCCCTCTTCTGCGAGCAGATTTTGCAGCTCTTCCCGGCTGATCCGGCTGCAGTTCACTCTGAGAGACAGCACCGGCCTTCCGTTCGATGCCTGCAGAAGCTGTTCTGTTTTCTGCAGTCCGAAAGATGCAAGCCAGAGTTCTGTCAGCCACCGTGCTGCAGAATATTTTACAGACAGATACTCTGCCTGATGTTCTTCCCGGTCCGGAAGAGCCGGGAGCTGCCCTGATTCTGCTTTTCTCTGAAAATTACGCAGGACCCCGTTAATAAATCCCTCTCTTCCTCTGCAGAACTTTCTGGCCAGATTCACGGTTTCACTGACTGCCGCATAAGGAGGAACAGAATTCAGAAACAGAATCTGGTAGAGTCCCATGCGAAGCAGTGTCAGATCCGGTTTCTTTACCCGGCGCAATCCAGACGGAATCAGTGCACTGAGATAATAATCCAGGAGGATCCTGTTCTCCGTCACGCCATAGACGAGCTCCCGTACAAAGCCTGGTTCATCCGGCTGCTTTTTTTCTATGAAATGATTCAGTGCCAGATTGGAGTAGGAATGATTTCGTTCCATATCCATCAGCACAGCATATGCTGTATCCCGGTTGATGTCCATTTTCACTCCTGTCGACTGCATACTCTCTGCCTGTCATCAGTCACGGTTCCCACGAATCGCCAGAATTCTGAGCAGATTCATCACTGCCATGGCCAGGGAAGCCACATAAGTCAGCGCCGCAGCACGAAGGACTTTCTTCGCACCGCCTTCTTCTTCCCCACCGACAATGCCCAGCGTCTCCATCTGCTGCAGAGCCCGGCTGCTGGCGTTGAATTCCACAGGCAGCGTGACTGCGTGAAAAAGGATCACCGCCACGAAGGCTATCACACCGATCATAAACACCGTATCGCCAAGATAGCTTCCGTTTCCCAGCAGGAGCAGCCCGACGAGGATCAGCGGCCAGCTGAGCTGTGATGCAAAGTTCACAATCGGCACGATATTATTCCGCATCAGGAGCGGCATGTAAGCCTCCGCATGCTGGACCGCGTGTCCTGCTTCATGGCAGGCCACACTGACCGCTGCAACAGAATCGACATTGTAAACCGTCTGAGAAAGACGAAGAACCCGATGCCGCGGATCATAGTGATCCGTAAGGCTTCCGGAAATCTGTTCGATCTTGACATCCGAAAGACCGTTCGCATCAAGCATTCGCCGTGCCGCCTGCGCACCGGTCATTCCCCGCATATTTCTCTTTTTTGAATATTTTTTGAAATTGCTCTGTACCCTTGCCTGCGCATAAATTGTCAGCAGAATGGCAGGGATCAGAATCACGTACGACCAATCATACCAGAACATTCCTCAAATCCTCCTTATTTCAGCAGCGTTCCCGCTGTAATCTGATTTCCCCTGAGATAATCACAGGCTGCAACCCGTTTCTTTCCCGGCATCTGTATCTCTGTCACCCGCAGGATGCGACCGCCGCAGCTGATCTCAATACCGTTTTTCCCTGCGCGGACAACCGTTCCGGGTGCTTCTCCGCACCGGATTTCCTCCGGCTCTGCAGCCCAAAGTTTCATGACCTTTCCGTCATAATCGCAGAATGCACCAGGCCATGGATCGAAACCGCGAATCAGTCTCTCGATTTCCTCCGGCGATCTCCGGAAGTCGACTTTTCCGTCAGCTTTACGGATCAGACCCGCGTATGTGGCATTCCTGTCGTCCTGCGGCTGCGGTATGACAGTACCAGCTTCCAGTGCAGGCAGTGTTTCCGTCAGAAGCGCCGCACCGGCCCGGGCCAGTGCATACTCCAGCTGTTGCCCGTTCATGCGTCCGATCTCCACTTCCGACTGGCTGAGGATATCTCCCGTATCCAGGCCTTCTGCCATCTGCATGATCGTCACACCGGTCACCGTTTCTCCGGTTACAATCGCATTCTGAATCGGAGATGCCCCCCGCAGTTTCGGCAGAAGCGATGCATGCACATTCACGCAGCCCAGGCTCGGAAGCTCCAGCAGTTCCTTCGGAAGGATCTGACCGTAGGCCGCAACAACGATGCAGTCCGGAGCATACTCCTTCAGCTGTTTCAGCAGTGCTTCATTTCCCCGGATTCTCTCCGGCTGGAGTACATCCAGGCCGTATTCCAGTGCTTTCTCCTTCACCGGTGTGAACTGTATTTTCTTTCCGCGGTCTCTCGCCTTGTCCGGCTGTGTGATCACATAGCCGACTTCGTGGCCGGCTTTTATCACTGCATCCAGCATAAAGACCGCAAAGTCCGGTGTTCCCATAAAGACAGTTTTCATAGATTATTCTTCATCCTCCTCCAAAGGTTCCTCTTCTTCATATGGGGCTGCTTCCCGTATGTTCTGCGCCTTATCTACATAGAGAATGCCGTCAAGGTGGTCATTTTCATGGCACATGACACGAGCATCGAATCCCTGAAAATCATAAACCTGCAGATTCCCGTCCAGATCCAGTGCCTGAATTTTAATAGTATCCGGCCTTGTCACCGTGCCGATCATTCCCGGTACACTAAGGCACCCTTCATCGTCTGTCTGACTTCCGGACTGCTCCAGGATCACCGGATTGATCATGAAATAAACACGTCCCGGTTCCGGCTCTGCCACAAACATTCTGCGCATGATACCGACCTGCGGCGCTGCAATGCCTACACCGCAGGCAGCGCGCATGGTTTCCAGCATATCCTCCATCGTCATACGGATCCGATCGGTCACTTCCGTGACTTCACGACATTTCTTCCGCAGGATCTCGTCTCCTTCTGTTACTACATTTCTAATTGCCATTGTATCCTCCTGTTTTTGATCATTCCATTCTGTAAATACAATCCGTCACAGCGGCATATCGAAATCTTACAGCGTGCTGTACGGATTCACATCAATATTCATGCTGCACTCCGCTTTTTCCCGCATCAGGATCTGTGCGAAATTGTCCAGATAGTATATGCACAGATTCCGGCTGCCTCTGGGACATTTGATCAGGATATAGTACCGGAAGTCATCCCCCTTGAAATTCACAGAGACCCGCGGGTCCAGAATCTGACGGGCGTATTCCGCGCCCATGGCACGTTCCATATATTTTCGGCATCTCTCTGCTGCAGCCAGTGCTGTTTCTTCTGCCGCTGCCGTAAAATTCACGAGAATCAGATCGGTGAACGGTGGATAATCCATGAACTGCCGCATCTTTATCTCCTGCCGGAAGAATGCGCTGTAATCATGATTTTTTGCAGCCGTCAAAGCGTAGTGCTCCGGTTCATAGGTCTGCACGATAACTTTTCCCTGCTGATCTCCCCTGCCTGCCCGGCCGGCGACCTGCGTCACCAGCTGGAAGGTTCGCTCCGCAGAGCGATAGTCCGGAATGTTCAACGTCGCATCCGCCGCAATCACGCCGACCAGGCCCACATTCTGAAAATCCAGTCCCTTCGCCACCAGCTGCGTTCCGATCAGGATCTTCGTTTCACCCCGGGCAAATCTGCCCAGAATCCGGTCCAGATCTCTCCTGGTCTTTATCGCATCCAGATCCAGCCGATCCACTGGTGCTTCAGGGAAAAAAGAAGATGCCGCTTCTTCCACCTGCTCCGTTCCGATGCCAAAGTAACGGATATAGGAGCTGCCGCATTCCGGACAGCGTTCCGGTACCGGGAACTTTCGTCCGCAGTAATGGCATACTGCACTTTCTGACCGTTTATGGTAGGTCAGAGAAATTCCGCACTTCGGACACTTCAGTACAGTACCGCATTCTCTGCAGGAGATAAAGCTGGAATACCCTCTCCGGTTCTGAAACAGGATCACCTGCCGTCCAGAAGCCAGACATTCCTTCATTTCCCTGTGCAGAGCTCTGCTGAAAATTGTCGCGTTGCCCGCCTTCAGTTCCTCCCGCATATCTGCAATCTTCACTTCCGGCAGCGGTGTCTGATTATATCTGTGCTTCAGCTCAATCAGCTGATAAATTCCTTCTCTGCACCGCTCGTAAGAAACGACGGAAGGTGTCGCGCTTCCCAGGATTAGAACACCATTATAGAATTTCAGACGTTTCAGGGCCACATCCACAGTCTCATATTTCGGCGTCATATCTGCCTTATAGGTTGCTTCGTGTTCCTCATCCATGATAATCACGCCAATATTTTCCAGCGGCGCAAACACGCCCATCCGGGCCCCTACCACGATCTGCGCCTTCCCGTGCCGTATTCTCTGCCACTCGTCATATCGTTCCCTGCGTGTCAGTTTGCTATGCATCACCGCCAGACGATCCTTGCCGAACCTTCCTGCAAACCGTTCCATCATCTGCGTCGTCAGAGCAATTTCAGGCACCAGCATAATCGCAGTCTTTCCTCTGTTCAGGCACTGATCGATGGCCTCCATGTAAACTTCTGTCTTGCCGCTAGATGTCACACCATGAATCAGAAAATTTTCCTGTTTTTCTTCCCGGATGGCCTGACCGATCCGGTCTGCGGCTACCTGCTGCTCCTCCGTCAGATGTTTCGGTTTTTCATAACTGCCTGTCAGGCCCTGGTACGGTTCCTTCTCCTTTCCGGCTTTTGCCGGAGGTCCTGCAGGAATGAAACAGCGGACACCTTCCCAGAATGTGATGCCGTACCGCTGTTTCATCCAGCCGGCTGTAATCATGATTTCTTCAGTCAGAGGAATGCTGTCATCACGGCACAGGATATCCTTGATCTTCTCCGGCGGGCAGGACTGCCCGCCGGTGCCGGGATCCGCACTTTCACGGATCCGATATACGTAGCCGGTTTTCTCCCGGTTATGCGGACCGAAAGGCACAGTCACCCGGTCTCCGACCTGGACCGAGGCATCGTTCACACGGTATGTAAACAGATTGTCTGTATGTCTGCCCTTGTTTTCAATAATAATATCTGCGTATCTCATAATCCCTTTCCCACTGTCTCCCGCTGCGCTGCAATGCCGGCAGCACAGTTCGGCACTACAGCAGGTGGATATTGTTGGCGGCACAGGTTTCGATCATGTCCTGCGGCCATACGGATACCTGCACTTCCCCGATATGCGCTTTCCTCAGGAAATACATACAGAGACGGCTCTGGCCGATGCCGCCGCCGATGGTATACGGGAGTCGATCTTCCAAAATCGCTTTATGGAAATCCATTTCCATTCTCTCTTCACAGCCTTCTATAATCAGCTGGCGGCGCATTGCCTCCGCATCCACACGAATGCCCATGGAGGACAGCTCAAATGCCCGCTCCAGCACTTCATTCCAAAGGATGATATCGCCGTTCAGTTCCCAGTCATCATAGTCAGGAGAACGTCCGTCATGTTTTTTGCCGGATGCCAGCCTGCCGCCGATTTTCATGATAAAAACCGCACCGTGTTCTCTCGTGATCAGGTCTTCTCTTTCCTTTGGCGTCTTATCCGGGTACATGTCCTCCAGTTCCTGGGTCGTGATGAAGAAAATCTCGTTCGGAATCTCCGTCTGCAGATTCCGGTAAAGCCGGTTCACATAGTCTCCGAGATTCTTCATGGCATTATAAATGGTCGTCACGGTTTCCTTCAGATATTCCTCGTTCCTCTGCTCCTTCGTGATAACCTTCTCCCAGTCCCACTGATCTACGTAGACCGAATGCAGATTATCCAGCTCTTCGTCGCGGCGAATCGCATTCATATCCGTATAAATTCCATGTCCTGGCTGGATCCCGTATTTTCCCAGCGCCATTCTCTTCCATTTTGCCAGAGACTGCACTACTTCCACCTCTGCTTCATCCATGTCCTTGAGCGTGAAAGATACCCGGCGTTCCACCCCGTTCAGGTTATCGTTCAGGCCGGTCTGCGGCAGCACGAACAGCGGTGCCGACACTCTGCGCAGATTCAGGCCGTAAGCCAGCTCTGCTTGGAAATAGTCTTTGATTTTCTTGATTGCCCGCTGACTTTCCATCAGATCGAGCACCGGTTCATAGTTTTTCGGTAAAATTAAATTTGCCATGTTTTCTCCTGTTTCCTTTTCTTCTCAAAATTTATTTTTTCGGTTTTCCGGTTCTCGCAGAGTAAATGCATCCGCAGTAATTCTGCCTGTAAAGTCCATATTCTTTCGATAGTTCGATGCTTCTCTGAAACCCTGCTTTTTTCTTGAAATCCAGATCCAGAAATTCCACATGATGCTCTCTGGCAAGCTGATTGCCAATGGCAGAGATCAGAGGATAATTTTTATGAGGGCTCACTGTAAGTGTCGTTCCGAAACAGAAAAAGCCCTCTTTCTCTGCCAGTGAAGCGGTTTCCTCCAGCCTTTGCTGAAAGCACAGCGTGCAGCGAGCTCCGCCTTCCGGTTCTTTCTCATATCCCTCTGTCATCCGAAGAAAACTTTCCGGCTCATAGTCGCCTTCTATGAATCCAATCTGTTCCTCCTGATCCAGGCCCTTGTTATATTCCTGCAGGAACTGTACCTGTGCTGCCTTCCGCCTTTCGTATTCCTCCGGATCCGTGATGCACGGATTGAAATAGAAAACCGTTACCTGATAGTCCGAAAGCACCCTCTCAATACACGCCGTACTGCATGGACCGCAGCAGGAATGCAGCAGAAGCGATTTTTTCACTTTTTCGGTATCCGGTTCCTGCTCCAGCGGATAATAGAAAGCATCATCCTGCAGCCCGCGGCAGTCGCTGGTCTGCGGACTGCCGCCCCCTCGATTTTTTTTCTCCAAAAAACGCCCTCCTTGCAAAATAGCTACACATCTGCTATTCTAATATTCTAAAGATATATTTTAACACAAACTACTTCTATTTGAAAGAGATTTTAAGAGAGATACCACGATATGAACAAAAAAAATAAAAGCTGTCCTGCACATTTCGGAGAACAGCGTTTCTATTCCATCAGCACCTGGCTGAAACGGTATTTTGGAGAGAAAACCATCAAGCTGGCCATTGACGGCGGCTTCACCTGCCCCAACCGAGACGGCACCAAAGGCACCGGCGGCTGTCTGTTCTGCTCGGACAGCGGATCCGGCGAATTTGCCTCAAATATCGACGATCAGATCCGCCTGCTTTCGGACAAATGGCCTCATGCCAGATATCTGGCATACTTCCAGAACCATACCAACACCTACGCACCGGTCTCCGAGCTCCGCGTCAAATATGAGGCGGTTCTCGCCAATCCCCGGATCGAGGGTCTTGTAATTGGCACAAGGCCGGACTGTCTTTCGGAAGAGGTGCTGGATCTGCTTGCCGAGATCAGCCGAAGCCACTTTCTCTGGGTGGAACTGGGTCTGCAGACCACTCATGAAGAAACGGCCGGTCTGATCAACCGCTGCTACCCCCTCTCTGTCTTCGATGAAGCCATGAAAGGCCTTCGCAGCCGGGACATTCGCACCGTTGTACATCTGATTCTCGGTCTTCCCGGCGAAACCCGGGACATGATGCTCCAGTCCGTCCGCTATGTGGCAAATCAGCCGGATCTCTTCGGCATGAAACTCCACCTGCTCAACGTGGTGAAGGGTTCTGCCATGGAACGAGACTACGCAGACTACCAGCCCTTCGCTTCCATTGAAGAATATGTCAACCTGGTCGTGGACTGTCTGGAAATCATCCCGCCTTCCGTGACCATTCACCGGCTCACCGGCGATGCGCCCCGCTCCATCCTCATCAGCCCGCCATGGAGCTTCAATAAGCGGACGATCTTAAACGGCATCAACGATCAGCTTCATCTGCGGGACACCTGGCAGGGAAAGAAAGCGGCAGAATAGACTGCTCAGCCCCACCCGTAATATTCTGCAGTATAGAACGGTCCGTGCCGGTATACGATCCAGTTGACCAGATCGGAATCGGTCGCCCGTTCATGGGGAATATGGGACGTAATTTCATAAATAGCCGTTCCTGCCGACTTCCAGTCCGCTGCACGCTGAAACCTTGCATCCATGGTCACGGCACTGACCGGATACAAATTGACAAATACAGCGGCCCGCAGTGCGCCCATCGGCGTCAGAAACACATAGGCAAGCAGCATCACAAGCAAAATGCATGCCGCAGCCATAATAATCGATTTTCTCTTTTTCTCATATCCATTTTCTTTTCACCTCTACTCCCTGTGCTGGTCAATGAGTCGTTTCAGTTCCTCTGCCTCTTCTTCAGAGATGGTTTTTCCCCCTAGAAATGAAACCAGAAACTGGGGCAGCGAACCCCGGAAGGTGTGCTCCACGAAATGCTCGCTGGCATAGGCCTGTACATCTTCCCGCGGTACAAGCGAAGTCACGATGGTACCCACATTCTGTGCGAATCCCTTTTCGCTGAGTTTCTTCAGGGTCGTATAGGTAGTCGCTTTTTTCCATCCCAACTGCTGCCGGCACAGTTCCACCAGCTGTCCGGAAGCCACCGGCTCATTATCCCAGATCACCGTCATGAAACGGTAATCACTTTCACATAACTTCAGATTTTCCATATTTCTCTACACTCCTTATTCTGCTTCTTCCTGCATGGCTGCCAGTCTCGGAATATTTCTGTTGATGCACACCACTGCTTCC
>JALEHL010000032.1 GCA_022770665.1 Bacillota bacterium | reverse complement strand
GGCGCATACGGGACAGAATTACGATAAGAATCTGAACGATGTGTTCTGGAGCGATTTCGATCTGGGCGGCCCGGATGTCTATCTGAATGTGGTGGGCGAAAACCTGGGGCAGACCTGCGGCAACGTGATTGCCCGTTCCTATGAGCTGATGGAGGAGATCCGGCCGGATGCCTTACTGGTCCTGGGGGATACCAACAGCTGTCTTTCTGCGATTTCTGCCAAGCGCCTGCATATTCCGATCTTCCACATGGAGGCGGGAAACCGGTGCAAGGACGAGTGGCTGCCGGAGGAAACCAACCGGCGGATCGTGGATGTCATTTCGGATGTGAATCTGCCGTATTCGGAGGCGGCGCGGCGCTATCTCCATGAAATGGGCATGCCGAAGGAAAGAACCTACGTCACCGGATCGCCCATGGCGGAGGTTTTGCACGGGAATCTTCGCAAAATCCAGGCGTCGGACGTTCTGGAGCGTCTGGGGCTGGAGGAGGATCGTTACATTCTTCTTTCGGCTCACCGGGAAGAAAACATCGACACGGAGAAGAACTTCCTTTCGCTGTTTACAGCCATCAATGCGCTGGCAGAGAAGTATGACATGCCGGTTCTGTATTCCTGTCATCCACGTTCCCGGAAGAGGCTGGAGCAGTCGGGCTTTTCACTGGATCCGCGGGTCAGAGTCCATGAGCCGCTTGGTTTCAATGATTATAACAAGCTGCAGATGCATGCGCTGGCAGTGGTTTCCGATTCCGGCACCCTGCCGGAGGAGTCTTCCTTCTATCTTTCCATCGGGCATCCCATTGCAGCGGTCTGCATCCGGACTTCCACGGAGAGACCGGAGGCCATGGAGGCGGGGGATTTCATCCTGGCGGGTATTTCCACGAAGGAACTGCTGCAGGCTGCGGATATGGCCATCGCCATGAAGCGGGAAGGCACCCTGGGGCATCCGTGCGCAGATTATACGGATGAATGCGTCAGCATGAAGGTGGTGCGGATCATTCAGAGCTATGTCAATGTGGTGAACAAGATGGTCTGGAGGAAGGAATGAACATACTGGTGACCGGAGCCAGGGGCATGGTGGGAACGGCCCTGGTGAACAACCTGAAGAATATAAGGGATAACAAGAACCGGACCCGTCCCGGGATCCGGGTTGATGAGATCTTCGAATACGACCTGGATTCTGCGGCGGCGGACCTGGATGACTACTGCCGGAGGGCGGATTTCGTGTTCCATCTGGCAGGGGTAAACCGGCCGGAAAATCCGGAGGACTTCATGAAGGGGAATTTCGGCTTCGCATCGGAGCTTCTGGACACCCTGAAAAAATACGGAAGCAAGGCGACCGTCATGCTTTCGTCGTCCATACAGGCCACCCTGGCGGGGCGTTTCGGAAACTCAGAGTACGGCCGCTCGAAAAAAGCAGGGGAGGACCTGTTTTTTCGCTATGGAGAAGAAACGGGGGCGAAGGTGGCGGTATACCGGTTCCCGAACCTGATGGGACACTCCCGGCCGAAATACAATTCCGCGGTGAGCACGTTTTGCTGGGCGGTGGCCAATGGCGAGGAATTCACCGTGAACGACCGCTCCACGGAGCTGGAGCTGCTGTACATCGATGACCTGGTGGAGGGGATGTTTGATCTTCTCGAAGGCAAAGAAGTGCACTGCGAGTTCGACGGCGTGGAGACGGTAGTGCATCCTGCGGGCAGATTTTGCTGTGTGCCGGTGACGCATAAAGTGACGCTGGGGGAAATCGTGGATCTGCTGCTGGAGTTTCAGGCGCAGCCGGTGAACCTGATGATGCCGAAGATGCCGGAGGGGTCGTTTGCGAAGAAGCTGTATTCTCTCTATCTGACGTATCTGCCGCCGGAGAAGTTTAAATATGCGCTGAAAATGAATGTGGATGACCGGGGATCGTTTACGGAGCTGGTTCACACGGAGGACTGCGGACAGGTGTCTGTGAACATCAGCCGTCCGGGAATCACCAAGGGGCAGCACTGGCATAATTCCAAGTGGGAGCTGTTCATCGTGGTGGCAGGTCACGGCCTGATTCAGGAGCGGAATATCAATACGGGCGAGATGGTGGAGTTCGAGGTCAGCGGTGAGAAAATCGAAGCGGTGCACATGATTCCGGGATGGACCCATAA
>JALEHL010000014.1 GCA_022770665.1 Bacillota bacterium | reverse complement strand
CGTAAGAGTTGGTTTCGAAGACAACCTTTACATGGAAAAGGGCGTTCTGGCAGAATCCAACGGCCAGATGGTTGAAAAGGTAGTTCAGCTGGCTAAGTTACTCGGCAGAGAAGTTGCTACTCCTGCTGAAGCTAGAGAAATTCTCGGCTTAGCACCTCTGAAATAGTCAGGATACGGCAATAATTACATAATGACGAGCAAAATCGCCGGAGACAGATGATGTTATCCGGCGGTTTTTCTTTCGCGAAGCTTTGCAACGTACTCTTTTTTGGTGAGTTCCTTTCCTTCATATGTGCAGGGCCACAAGGATAATAGATATCAACTTGAACCCCTTTTCCGGGATATGAATAATCAGACGTTTGATAAAGTCATGGGCCGAAATGGTTTCCACAACCTTTTTATTGTCCTCGTGGCGCTGATACCAGAAAGTCACCTGTTTGCCATCGTAATCTGTAATTCTGGATTGTGCCATAGCGGGTCTGCCGATGTAACGAACAATATATTTGGTAACTTTAGAAGCAGAATTGAAATCAGATGCAGGAGCATGGACATAGAAGCCGTTATCATAATTGTGGTACAGGCGATTTACCAGATTCGTAAATTTGACAGAAGAATTACGGGAAAAGTCAATCGAAGATTTCAGATTTGCCAGAAGTGTTGTCATCCAGCGTTTGCGAAGCATGGTGTAAGGGAAATGATGAAAGGACTTCCACGGGGTAATCTTACCGCAGGCCCCTTCCGTAATGAGCATGTGAATATGGGGATTCCATTTCAAGTCACGCCCAAACGTGTGGAGGACACAGACCATACCAAATTGGAACTGTTCCTTCTTGTTAAGAGACAGAGCCCAGTCGTGAATGACCTGAGCGGCGGAACGAAAGAGGACATTGAGAAGATTGCGGTCTGCTCTGAAATATGGGCGGAGCTCATCAGAGATGGTAAAAACAACATGACGATGTCTGCAATTAATGAGCTTTTCTTCAATGGAGGCAGCACGGTTATCCTGATAAGCGGTGCCGCAGGTACTGCAGAAACGGGAGTGACATCGGAACGGAACGAAACGGACGCTCTCACAGCGAGGACACTTGTAGAGAGCAAAACCCATTTTAGGGTCACCACAAGAGAGAACCCTGTCGACCTCATCGATGACGACAGATCGGACATTTGGTGTTTCTTCAAGGAAGGAATCCCAATGGTCTTTTAAAATACGTTTGATGGTAAAATGAACGGCCATGTTAATCACCTGATTCTATTGTACCTGAAAATCAGGTTCAGATAAAGAAAAAGTGTAGCCAGAGTAAAAAACTTTGACTACACTGATGTGGCGAAGCCACTTTTTTACATGATAGTGAATGGCATCCATAAAAACAACTGCATAAATGTCTTCCAGAGATCTTTACTTTTATTCGTTCACGACAGGCAGTATCTTGTGTAATCCGGCTGATGGTATTGTCAGAGATCTCAATATCGTACAACTCCTGCATATGACTTTCAATGTTCTGATATTTTTTGATCACCTGTGGCTCGAATTCCCTTTTGAGATCACGTAGGATGTCCAGTTTCTCATTCATCTCTTTATCGAGGGCACCTTCCAGGATAATGGACATGATATCCCTCATGATAGAATTCACATCAGTACCATCCGTGCCCTTTACATTGTTCTCCTTCAGGTATGTGCTCATAATTACCCTAAGTGCTGCATTCTATGGTGAATCTATTTTCCTTGCCATAAAATTAAACTTCCAAACCGAGTAATTATATCTAACATCAGTTTTGAGGTTTACCCTATCTTTGGAATGCTCACCCCAAAAAGTTTTTTTAATACATGATTTATTATCAGATTGAATAATTATTTAATTTATATCCATAATATCTAAGATATTTACATCTGACCAATCAGTGTTATAAAAAGAGGAAGGAGTGACAGTTGCCGCGGCTTACTCCGCTCCAAGGCTCTTTACGATTTATGAAAAGGCATTCCTGAATGAATCCAACAACCACCAACTTAGAATTTTGAATTCTCCTGGTTTTTCCAACCTTATGGTCAGAAATCATCACAGTGTCAATCAATTGACAATTCCATAGCCCTCAGGTCTGCCAGATTTTATGTAACTGGTGCAGATTGAATATTCCGGACGGATGTCCATCACCTGTCCGGAATATTCATGCAGATTCATCTCTTTATTGATATTCATAGGTTTTCCATCGAAAAATAAATTAAATCTCCTTTTGTAAATGAATTATTTTGAAATCAGAATCGAGGCATCGATGGTTCACCGTTTACATGACAAACTCCATTATCATTATAAAGTACAGATCAAAACGCTTCTAATAAATTAAGGCTCAAGGTGACATTCGTCAAACAGAGGCGACTGGAAGAAATCACATAATGAGATGTCAAGCCCTTGGCACATCTCATGAATGATACGCAGTTTTACAGAATCGTAAGCACAATTTATTATGTTTCCAATAGTTGAACGAGGAACACCACTTCTCATAAAAAGCTGGTACTGTGTCATATTTCGTTCAGACAAAAGTTCTTTCAATCGTTTGCTTACTGCTTCGTTTAGCTGCATTTCATCATCTCCATATGTGTCCTTGTAGCTGTACCAATTATTATATGGAAATGAAATAAAAAATAGTCCCTGTAGCTGTACCAATTAGTCATTTTGTGATATACTATTTATGAAAACAATATTACATTTTGGCTAAGGAGATGTATGGATGAAAAAAGAAGTTGATTATACTTTGCACTATTGCCAAGGAATATCAGATGAAAGCTATGTAGGAATGATGCAACCTACAGATGAAGACATGCAGAATTTCCAGCTTATGATGAAAGTCATAGAAGAAACAGAATCCCAATTTGAAAAAAAAGTAGACTTCGAAAAAACGAATAGAATCATAGATTCATATTATCCAATACTCTGTGGTATTGCAAAAGAACAAAGAGGCCGTGTCGTGTTAGATATTAATGAAAAAAATCTCTTTGCACAGCTTCTGTATTCGGGTGAAACTCTAATGCTCCAAAACACAAGTCAAATGAATTATTTAAATTTCTGGACTATCGTGTCTAATGCGGATGATACTTTTGTTTGTGGAAAGGGAGGTAGTTTTGAAATTCAATTTGTGTTTCAACTGTATGAGAAGGTACAAATATATGATCATATAGAACAGATAGAGAAGGCAAAGCAAGAATTCCATCGAGAGTTGATAAAAAACCTTTAGATTGCCAATGGCGATGTACCTTAAAATTATAGTGCAGAATGTACTATTGTACATGAAGCAATACATGTAAAGGGAGAACCTTTGCTGAATGTAGACCGATGAACGCTTATAGTACTTTGACATTGGAAATGCGGAATATGTTTCTATTTTTTAATTAGGACGAGTTGAGATGGATCACTTTGGAGGTTTTGACATAAAAATTAAAATAATTAAAAGAAAAGCATGTAACGAAATCCCCGCGTTTACGTATAAGTGAAAAACGTAAATTCGGGGGTTTCTATTTCGTGTGACTTATTTAGTGCAAATAAATAAAAAATGCCTTCTTTTGCATAGTGGAAAGAATACTGTTAGAGATATGGAGATACTTTATAAGATGGAATCCGAAGAAGTGTGCAGCTTATTCGGTTAGATGTTTTTAACGGCGTACATAGTAAAAATTTATATAAAAATGCTTTTAAAGCCAGTTGAAAATGAGCAAGACTTTTACAACAAATAATGAATAAGGAGGTGATGGCTTATGAAGTGAACAAAAAGAAAATAAGATGTTAATAAACATAATAAAATGCATGCAAATTAGAAAACCGTTATTAGCAAAACGAATGTGGAAAGGAAAAGAAATGTTACAGAAGAGAGTAAAAGGGTTATCGACCTTGTTGATTATTGCGTTGGTGTTTTCGTGTACAACGGCAGGTGCATTTGCATCGGAATCTGTACAAATACAGGATTTACCAACGAACGTGCAAGGAAAGGTTAGTGAAAGTTGTCAGGAAAAGTTGCCTCAGATTATGGAGGAATTAGAGGTGCTTAAAAGTCATGGGATGGATCCAGAGTATCTAACATGTGTTGACTATGGTAGTACATTGACATACGAATTCCAATTACCTTCTGTTCAGAATGTTACTCAAATCAGCTTACAACAGTACGATGGAGGGGTTGTCATCGAATACAGAGAGGGAACAAAGCATGATATTGTAGATTATCGGGACAATGGTGATATTTATCTGGATGGAAAATTAGTCGAAGTGACAATTGATGAAACAACTTCACTAAATACGGAAATTACACCTCGAGCGGGAACAAGAACAGAATATTCCGATTCTTCATATGTATCGGGAGGCAGTTATATTGAGGATGACAACGGAGAAGTATATTCTATAAATCCACAAAAGCCTTTGATAAAGATGACAGTATCAGCACTTGCTAATTTGATTTTAACTGTGTTGCCAAATGGGATTGGTCTTGTAATTACTGCGCTTTCTACCGCCGACTTTTTTTCCCATGCAACATCAATTCAAGCATTAGCACGGAGAGCAGCACCAGATGGTTATTACTTTTCATTCAAATGGATGAAACTACATCATAGCAGTAACGATGCTTTTATAAAATACTATCGATACTGGTTTAGATATTATGTAAGGCAATATTGCACGGGAGAGAGCACCTCCGCAAATCTGTATCAAAGAACATTGGTGTATTAGAATTAGCTATATACGAAAGGTTTTGATCGAGAGTAGTTAAAGAGAAATCTTTTTAGGTAGAGAGTTAAAATATGGATAAAAAGAAAATCATTTATCTTTGGATGAAAATCCTTGTTGGAGGACTGTCATTAGTATATCTGTATTACATAAATTCTGTTTTTTATGGATGCCTTTCCTTTTATGGAGAGCCTCCATATCAATGGCCAGAAGGATTGTGCATCAGGACTATAGATGCGTTCAACCTACATTTAGTCCTAACCATTTTCATAACCGGATTGAATATTATTATTCTTATTAGTCGAGTATTCAACCGCCCTGCACTTCTGAAAGAAAAGAATTTGTTCCGCATTATTCTGTTTGCAGAAATTGTGCTCGCAGGGTGGAGCGTTATTCAGCTCGTGAGGTATGGTTCATGGACAATCTGTAAACCGATAGAACTTTATGTTTGGATGGGTAATGTATGGACAACAGGACCATTTCTAGAGATAGCGGCTGTATTTTCCTTCCTTCTTCTTATATTGGAAATTGTACAGCATTTCCATGAAAAGAAAGTATCCGTTTTATAGAAATCTATTTCAAAACGCGATGTGATACAGTATATAAGCAAAAATATAGCCTTCTGCGGTAAATCTAGATTATCATGGAGGGCTATATTCATGTAAAAGTAGTAGTTGTGATAGATTAGTTTACCGAGTTTTTGGAATTGATAGCGTATAAACTATTTTGAAAAAAGTTTTTTTATTCATGCTTAGCATATCTTTTGCATTTTGTTATTTCTTCCTTTTAAATCGTATTTTCCATAAGTTCTCTTAGTTTAATAGTGTTGCATTTCCTTGAACATATGTATTCATGAATTATTTAAATATCCCTACAAATTCTACAGTTATAAATCAACTGTAGAATGTTTTATCCCGATAAATTAAAATAATTTTTTTCCCTTGTTTAAAAAAGAAGCTTTTTTGTCCGTATGTTGAAGGAGGAAATTCGCATCAATCAATATTACTTCTGCAGATGCGAAGCACATACGGATATGACAATTAGAATTAAATACGTTTTTGTGGATGGAAAATCGTTGAAGCTGGAATTTGACGATAAGGATCTGGCAGCGGCATACATCATTTCAGATCGTCGCAGGGAAGCAAGTGCAAGACGAAAAGAAAGGAGGCATACCTATTCCCTGGACGGTATGCTGTATGAGGGACAAGAGAATTTTGCGGAGAAAGAGACACCGGAGAGTGTAATGATCGCCAGAGAAGAAAGAGATAAGCTGCTTCTGAAAATGCAGGATCTGACCCAGACCCAGCGGCGCAGGCTGTTTCTGCGGATGCAGGGAATGAGCATTCGGGAGATTGCGGAAGCAGAAGGCGTGAGTACACAGCGGATCAATCGGACGCTGAAACAGATTTATAAAAAAATATTTTAATTTTTTTCATTTTGCCTGTTTCAAATGGGGGTGAAAAATGTCCGTATAGTGGGGGGATTCACTTCAGCATGGATTTCCCTCGATGGACTTTGAAAATCGCATACCATTTTTCAGGTACGTTCCCGGTGCTGTCGCGATGAGCGTGAGCACGTCAGCCGGTGCGCCATGACCTTTCCATACTCTGCTGATTTACGTGGGAAGCGAGCGATTCTTTCCGGGCTGTAAAAATCGGATGGCAGCCGATTCTGCCGCAACAGGCACCGGGGATAATGATACTCCTGCTCAGCCACAGCCCCGCATGGCGGGATCACGCAATGGGAGCAGCTTATAGAAAAAGGGGATCTGCGCCGGTGAAAGCCCGGATGCAGGTCCCGTGGAGCCGGAAGCCGCCGGCCGCCTGGTAAATGATTTTTTTATTTCTGAAAAGTGGAATTATTATGAAGATTCATTCATAAGATGAAATGATTTCGGAGGAAGGGAGGACTTTATGGCGGAAAATCGTACAGGCACGCAAGATGAAAAGGTTCAGACGATCAACGGATATCAGATCAGACGCAGGTATGGAGATGCGGATGCAGACACCTGCCTGCTGAAAATTCTGCAAATCAAAATTTCGCAGATTTTACAAGAAGAGAAGAAAAGAGTAACATAATGGTAATCATTATATGTATTGTCGGGGAAGGAGACAGCGATGAAATTGAAAGCGGCAATATATTGCAGATTATCGAAGGAAGATGTGGACAAAGAGGATCCGAATCAGGAGAGCAGATCCATCATAAATCAGACTATGATGCTCCTGGATTATGTGGAATCCCACGGATTTGAGCTGTATGACATCTACAAGGATGATGATTACTCCGGTCTGTATGATGACCGTCCGGGTTTCGAGCGGCTGATTGAAGATGCAAGAGAAAGAAAGTTTGATGTGGTTATTGCAAAGACACAGTCACGGTTCACAAGGAATATCGAACACCTGGAAAAATATCTGCATCATGACTTTCCACTCTGGGGAATTCGTTTTATCAGCGTGGTTGATAATGTGGATACGGAACTGAAGGGCAATAAGAAAGCCCGGCAGATCAACGGGCTGATCAATGAATGGTACTGTGAAGATCTGTCAGAGTCCATCCGGGCAAGCTATGTGATCAAGCAGAAAATGGGGCAGTTTCTTGGCTCTGCAGCACCGTATGGATACATGAAGGATCCGAAAGATAACCATCATCTGATCCCGGATCCCTATGCGGCAGAAGTGGTAAAACGTATTTTTCACCTGTATCTGAGCGGAATCGGAAAGGCAAAAATCGGCGTGATCCTTACGGATGAGGGGGTACTGATTCCAACCGAATACAAACAGAAAGTGCAGAAACTGCATTACAGCAATGCACACATAAAAGAAGGGCAGACCACGCGATGGTGTTTTCAGACCATTGACGGAATCCTGCGGAATGAGGTATATATCGGAAATCTGGTACAGAACAAATGCGTAAAGAAATCCTACAAGGACAAAAAGAAAACTGCCGTGCCGAAGGACGAATGGATCCGAGTGGAACATGCCCATGAGCCAATTATTGACAGGGAAACCTTCATTCAGGTGCAGGAACAGCTGAAACAGCGTACCCTTCCTGTAGACATCAAGTCACTGAAAGAGAATCTGTTTACCGGCAGACTGTTCTGTGGAGACTGCGGAAAAAAGATGATTTCCACGGTATCCAAGAAAAATAAAGATGGGCAGCGCTACCGCTTCTATCTGTGCAGTGACTATAAAAGCTTCGGAAACCGGTTCTGTTCCAGCCACATGATAAAGGAAGAAGAATTGAAGGCCATTGTGCTGCAGGATCTGAAGGCCCAGGCAGATCTGATCCTTTCCGAGCGGAGAAAAGGTATCCTGAGAAATTACAAGTGCATCAGCGGCAGCCAGACGAAGGCGTTTACCCTGCAGAATCTGAAGGAAGAATTAAAGAAAACAGAAAATTACAGGGAGAAGTCATTTGAAAACTATGTGGACGGTCTGATTTCCAAAGGGGAATATGTGAAGCTGAAAGAGAAATATGACCGGAAGATCAGGCAGCTGCAGAAGGAGATACAGTCCTGCAGAGGAGAGAGAAAAGAGGAAACGTGGAAATGTGAATTTGAAGACTGGTTGGAGAAGTTTACCGATGATTTTCAGGTGGAAGATCTGACAAGGGAACTGGTACTGAACCTGATTGACAGCATATACATATACAAAGATAAGGTAATTGAGATTAATTACAAGTTCAGTCTGGAGGAAGAACCAGGAAAGCGTCAGGCTGGATAGGTGGATTTCTCCCGAAAAAGTATCCTTTTTCTATGCGACATGTGTGGCTCTGGCTGAATACGTGGCAGGCAGTGAAGAGATCTTCGTGGAGCGGATGAACCAGAGGGCGCAGGAACTAGGCATGCGGGATACACATTTTGTCAATACCAACGGTCTGCCGGTGGCAGATCACTATTCCAGCGCATATGATATAGCATTGATGTCAATGAAACTCTGCGAATTCGAAGAGACACGCCAGTGGTTCACCGCCTGGCAGGATACCATCACTGTGGGTCTTCCGGGAAAAGAAAAGGAATTCGGTCTGACAAACACCAACAAGCTGATCCGGGCATACGACGGATGCGACGGGATCAAGACCGGATTTACCAGCGAAGCGGGCTACTGTCTGTCTGCATCGGCGACCCGGGGAGATACCCGTCTCATTGCGGTGGCGCTGGGCAGCGAGACTTCCAAAATCCGCAATGGGGAGGTCGCGAAAATGCTGGATTACGGTTTCGCCAATTATGAGACCGTGGTTCTGGCAGAAAAAGGGCAGATCATGGGGAAGGTGCAGATCGACCGGGGAGAACCGGCCAGTGTAAACGGGGTAACAGAACAGCGAATTACGGCTCTGGTGGGCAAAGGAGAAAAGGATTCCGTCAGGAAAAAAGTAACCATTGATGATACCGTTCCTCTGCCCCTGAAAAAAGGCCAGAAAATCGGTAGCATATCGATCTGGCAGGGGAAAGAGAAAATTGCAGAATATCCGATCATAGCCGAAAGCGCAGTTGAAAAGGCGTCATTCCGCACACTGGTTTCCCGTCTGGCAAAGGCAGCTTTTTCCTGAACAGGAAGGAGGCTATGAGATGGAAAAAGAATATCTTTTATCGTTTTCCTCATTCTACAAGGCGGCGTATGCACAGGAAGTGCTGGAAGAAGAGGGAATCCGCAGCAGTCTGCGACGGCTGCCTGCAGAACTGATCCATTCCTGCGGCACGGGGCTGTATCTGAGAACAGGCTCCATACAGCAGGTCGTCGACGTATTTGACGGCCGGCAGATCGTGCCGCGCGGGATTTTTGAGATCCAGGGCCGCGGGCGGGAGGAGCGGAAATACAGGAAAGTGCAGTAAAAGGCAGAAGAACGGAGCCCTTTCATGGAATCATGGAAGGACTCCGGATTTTTTTTTTGCGAAGCAGAAAAAAAAGATGAACAGGGTACAGGGTTCGACAGACTTTGCGCGGCGCATGGTATATGATAGGTTCTGTCATCCGGGTGAGCGCCCGGATCAGGAGGAAACGATGATCATCTATGCAGAAGATCTTTTTCTGGAAAATTTTTTAACCGGACTGCTGCTTCTTTCTCTGACGGGACAGCTTGCCGGACAGGAGCTTCCGTCCTGCCGGAAGACGGGACGCCTGCTGGCGGGGGGCGCTGCCTGCGGCGTCTGCGGATTTCTGATCTTCCTGCCGCTGCATCCGGCTGCAGGACTTGCCGTTCGCGGTCTGCTTTCTGCCGCGGTGACGGCACTGGCACTGGGACGGCGGAAACTTCTGCGAAAAACTCTGCTGTTTCTGCTGCTGACCTTTCTTACAGGGGGCGCTGCCATGGCGCTGCTGCTCTGGATGCAGCAGCCGGCTCTGTCGGGAAACGGCGCGCTGTATATGGAAACCGCCACTTACGGAAAACTTCTGGCTGCTGCTGTTCCTGCGGCCTTCCTGGGATGGTGGCTTGTGAAACTGGTAAAGACCCAGCGGATGCGGAGCAGACTGACCGGTCTGGCGGAAATCGAGATGAAGGGCCGGATCTGCCGGCTGCGGGCCATGGTGGATTCGGGCAACTGCCTGTATGAGCCGATGACCGGCAGAGCCGTCGTGCTGATCGACGAGAAAGGGGCCCGGGCGAGCGGATTTTGCGCAGAGAATGATCCGGAGCGGATGGTGCTGATCCCTTATGAGGCCGTCGGGGTGAAGAGGGGGATGCTGCAGGGCGTGCGGCTGGACCGGCTGCAGTTCGGGGGCCGGGAGATCCGCAGCGTGGTGCTGGCGCAGTATGAAGGAAATTTTCCGGGGTTCGAGGTGCTGCTGCACCAGGATATTTTGGAGGGAGGATTGGTGAACGATGCAGAAAATCAGGAGGAGCGACTGGCTGGCGCGGATGCGGATGCTGTGGTTTCAGACGGTTCTGAAGAGCGGACGGCGCCAGGTGTTTTACATAGGGGGAAGCGATGTGTTGCCGCCGCCGCTGGAGCCATGCGAGGAGGCCAGGCTGCTGCAGGAGTATGCGGCGGGGAGTCAGGATGCGAGGAACCTTCTCATCGAGCGGAATCTGCGGCTGGTGGTCTACATCGCACGGAAATTTGACAGTTCCGGTGTCAATGTGGAGGATCTGATCTCCATCGGCACCATCGGACTGATCAAGGCAGTGAATACGTTCCGGCTGGATAAAAACATCAAGCTGGCCACCTATGCTTCGCGCTGTATTGAGAACGAGATTCTTATGTATCTGCGGCGGACGACGCGGCTGAAGAGCGAGGTCAGTCTGGATGAACCGCTGAATGTGGACTGGGATGGAAACGAGCTGCTGCTCAGCGATATTCTGGGGACGGAGAGTGATCTGGTTTATCATCATCTGGAGGATGAGGTGAACCGGAATCTCCTGCACGCGGCGATGAAAAAACTGGAACCGAGGGAAAAGGAGCTGATGGAGATGCGTTTCGGTCTGAAGACCGGCAGAGAAATGACGCAGAAAGAGGTGGCGGATCGTCTGGGAATTTCGCAGTCCTACATCTCCCGGCTGGAAAAACGGATCATTTCCCGGCTGCAGCGGGAAATCCGAAAGCTGGGCTGAGCAGCCGGGATCAGCAGCCGGGCCGGGCAGCCGGGATGAGCAGCCGGGCGGAACGGCGGAGCGGATGACTGGCTGAAATTGGCGGCGGTCTGATCCGCGGCCGGTCGCATAAAAACTTCCCTGATGTTACATAACAATAGAAGAAAGGTTATGGCTCCGGAATGCCGGCCGGACCGGATCCGGCGACCGGGGTGAAATCAACAGACAGGGATGGTGTGCGAGTATGGCAGGAAAAGTGGAAATCTGCGGCGTCAATACGGCGAACCTTCCGCTTTATAAAGAGGCGGAGATGACGGAAATGCTGAAAAAGATCAAAGCTGGGGACAAGGAGACGCGAGACGAGTTTATTAAAGGAAATCTGCGGCTGGTTCTCAGTGTGATCCAGCGGTTTTCCGGGCGTGGTGAAAATCCTGACGACCTGTTTCAGGTGGGATGTATCGGCCTGATCAAGGCGCTGGATAATTTTGATATGAGTCACGGGGTCAAGTTCAGCACCTATGCGGTACCGATGATCATCGGGGAAGTTCGCCGGTATCTGCGGGATAACAATGCGATCCGTGTGTCCCGGTCTCTTCGGGACCTGGCTTATAAGGCGCTGCAGGCGCGGGAAGTGCTTTCGCGCAGTCTGCAGCGGGAGCCGACGATCGCGGAGATCGCGGAAGAACTAGGGGTCGAGCGGCAGGAGGTGGTGCTGGCGCTGGAGTCGATCCAGGAGCCGATTTCACTGTATGAACCGGTTTTTCACGATGACGGGGATGCCATTTATGTGATGGATCAGGTCTCTGATACGAAAAATACCGATGCGCGGTGGATTGAGAACATCGCCCTCTCCGAAGCCATGAAGAAGCTGACACCCCGGGAGCGAAAGATTCTGAACATGCGGTTCTTCGAGGGAAAGACGCAGATGGAGGTGGCCGAGGAGATCTCCATCAGTCAGGCGCAGGTCAGCCGTCTGGAGAAGAATGCTTTAAAATATATGCGAAAATATGTGTGAGCGGGCGGCAGGCGGATTCCGGATGCCCCCGGACACCTTTCGCTGCATGAAACCTGTTCAACAAGAATCGAAGAAAATCAAGGCAAAAACACGTAATTTTGGCTTGATTTTCTTCTATTTTTGCAAAAAAATATAGAATCGGGCCGTTTTTCGCGAAATTTTACGTGTTTTTGAGCGAAAAACGGGCTCATATTGTTGAACTGGCCGGGGCGCCGGCAGGGCGAAACCGGAGCCGGGCACGTTGACAGGGACGTGGGTTTGTGGCAGAATAAAAATACTGAATTTTCAGCCGATCCGCGGTATCCTGCGCCGAAGCAGAGAGATGCAGAAGCGCCGGAGACGCTCTATGAAAAAGCAGCAGACTGGAGGTAGTTCTATGCAGATAGACGAAATTCTGAAAAAACAACGCACCTATTTTCGAAGCGGCGCCACCCTGCCGGTGCAGCAGCGCATTGAAAACCTGAAAAAACTGCAGGAAGCCGTGAAAAACAATGAAGAAGAAATCTGCCGCGCCCTAACCGAAGACCTGGGGAAAAGCGATTTTGAGGGATTCATGTGCGAAGTCGGTCTCGTGCAGACAGAGATCAGCTACATGATCCGCCATACCCGGAAGTTTGCCCGGGAGCATACGGTCCTGACCCCGCTGGCCCAGTTCGCATCCAGAAGCTATAAGAAGCCGGTCCCCTACGGAAACACTCTGATCATGAGCCCCTGGAATTATCCGTTTCTGCTCACCATCGATCCGCTGGTGGATGCCATCGCGGCGGGAAATACTGCTGTCGTGAAACCAAGCGCCTATTCTCCGGCCACCAGTGCCGTCATCGAGAAGATCATCGGGGAATGCTTCCCGCCGGAGTACGTGGCGGTGGTCACCGGCGGACGGAAGGAAAATTCCGCGCTGCTGGAGCAGAAATTCGATTTCGTGTTTTTCACAGGCAGCCAGACGGTCGGCCGGGAAGTTTTGCGCCATACCGCAGAGCACCTGACTCCGGCGGTCCTGGAGCTGGGCGGCAAGAGCCCGTGCATCGTCGACAGCACTGCGAAGATTCCCCTGGCCGCCAGGCGCATCGTTTTCGGCAAATATCTCAACTGCGGCCAGACCTGTGTGGCGCCGGACTACATCCTTTGTCACAGCAGCATCAAAGATCAGCTGGTGGAGGAAATCTGCCGGCAGATCACCGTGCAGTACGGCGACGATCCGCTGACCGGCCCGGACTACGGCAAAATCATCAACGAGAAACATTTTGACCGGATCTGCGGCCTCATCGATCCCGAAAAGACTGTGGCAGGGGGCAATGTGAACCGCCAGACCCTGCAGATCGCGCCGACCGTTATGACCGGCGTCACCTGGGACGATGCGGTGATGCAGGAAGAAATCTTCGGCCCGGTGCTGCCTGTCCTCACCTTCGATACCTATGAAGAGATTTATGAAATGCTGGCCTGCCGTCCGAAACCGCTCGCCCTCTACCTGTTCACTCAGGACAGACAGCGGATGAAAGAGGTTTCTGAACGCTGCTCCTACGGAGGCGGCTGCATGAACGACACCATTATCCACCTGGCCACCAGCGCCATGGGATTCGGCGGCGTGGGCGAAAGCGGCATGGGCGCCTACCACGGCAAAGACGGCTTCGATGTCTTCTCTCACACCAAGAGTATCGTGGACAAAAAGACCTGGATCGACCTGCCGATGCGCTATCAGCCATACCGGAAAGGGCTGTACGGAAAGGTCCTGCATCTGTTCCTGAAATAACCGCCATAACCGCCAGCCCCTGCCGGCCCAGCGTCCCGCTCGGCAGCCTGTCGCGACCCTGTCGGCCAGCATACAGCCCGGCAGCCTGTCCCGACCCTGCCGGCCAGCATTCAGCCCGGCAGCCTGTCCCGACCCTGCCGGCCGATCCATACAGGCAGGCCTCACGCGCTAGGCTAGCCGATCTATACGGCCAGGCCAGGCGATCCGCGCGGCCTGATCCGTGCGGCCTGATCCGTTTTCTTCCGCGCAAACCACGCAACAGCAGCGGTCTGGGAGACGCCTGCACCGTGAAACTCATCCATATCGGAGGAAAAATCTCCAAAAAGGTTGAACTCCCCAGAACGCTGCTGGAAAAAATCATGGAAAATCCGCGGATTTTGGGGTTTTCGGAGCAAAATCTTCAGTTTCAGCACGAATTTCGCGCCATGCCGCGGTGTCCTCTCATACTTTTTGCGCTTTTCCGGCTTGATATGGATGAGTTCGACGTCCCGGGGCGGTCCGTCCCGGCCCATCCAGCTCGACGTCCCGGCCCATCCAGCCCGGCGCCCCTGTACGGTCTGGTCCGTCTGCAGCCTGTCGGCTGCGTCTCCAGCGACCTGACCCGGAAGCCCCGTCCAGCCCGCAGGGCGTTTTTTTTTTTGCGGGTAGAAAGAATCCAGACGCTCGGTTCGCGAAAAAAACAACCCCTTTTGTGAGATGTTGCAGCAAACATCATCGAAAAACATCTGAAGGGAGGAACAACAAATGAAAAAGCAAATGGAGAAACAAATGAAAAGGCTGGCAGCTCTGATTTTGGTCAGCGTCATGGTATGCACACTCGCCGCATGCGGCAGCACCACCGTGTCCGACGGTCGGAAGACGGTATCGGTAAACACAGTCGAGGAACTGGAACAGATGGTGGAGACCGATGTGGAAAACACCATTGCGACGCTGCAGAACGAGTATGAAAATCTGCTGGCAGGCATAGACACCTACGATGCGTACATGGAACAGGTGGATGAAGTGGAAGTGTTTTATGCAGAGATTTGCCGGGAAAACCGCGACATCTGCATCCGGATGCGGCAGTACAGCATTGCCTATGCGGAGCTGGTCTGCGAGGGCGAGGGCACCCGGGAAGAAAAGTATGACGCCATCGACGACCTCTACGACTGCATCTACGATGACGCCTGCGGGGAAATCTATGACGGGATTTACGATGACCTGCTGGGAGACATGCACGATGCCCTGTACGACGGGATCCTCCGCGACGCCTACGACACTGTTCCGTACGGGGAATGGTCGGATGCCATGTCCGAGGCATACGAGATGTGGTCCGACTGCCTTTCGGACGTGTACGAGGACTGGGCCGATGCGCTGAAGGACATCTACCGATTCTGGTCGGATATCTGCGGTGCTCTCTGGGATGGAGACATGGACGAAGCCGGGGAGGAAATCGAAAAATTCCGGGAAGAGGTGAAGATGCTGACGACTGGGCAAACGCAATCATCTTCACATTCCGTTGTATGAATCATGAAAAGGGGCGAAACCATTCAACATCGCCCCCTTGTTTTTTGAAACCATTCCTCCCAAGAATGCGTCAGACTAGCAATTATTTGTGCCAAAAATGCAGACAGAACACGAATATTCGTCCGAAAAATGCAAATCCATCACCTTTCCGTACATTTTTCCTCCGATCCTGTACAGCTTATGGGACACCCCCTGTGTTACACTGTAATTACAAAAGGGATTGCAGAACACAAGGAGGTACGAAACTATGAAGAACATCGGATACGATATGACACCCGTCCGCTCACTGGTACAGGTGGCATTCGACAGCGGGCAGAGCCCCCTCATCTACTATAACGACCGGTTCGACCTGAAACAAGGCGATGTCGTCTACGTCGAGGGCAAGATGGAAGGCCGACGCGGGCACGTCGTATCTCTGACCAAAACATTCAAGATCCGGCTTTCCGACTATAAACGGGTGATCGGTGTGGCGGACCGTAGTGTAAAGGGGAGGTTGTACTTCGGAGGCTCCCATCTGATCAGCTTCGACAGAAATGCTTTGCCGTATGAAAAAGTTCTGACATGGATGAAGGCTCCGGAATCGGAGGACACTGAATACGTCAGCGGCAGCGATGGCGAAACCTTCCCGCTGAACGACTTGGGCCAGATGAAGGTAAGCGATGCAGTGGGGGTACGGGGCGTGGAATACTACCGGCAAAACCGGGTCTGCTTCCTGGAACTGAACGGCTGCCGCGGCCGGGCGCTGGTAGAAGGAACGAAAACCTACGAAGTGGAATTCACCTGTGAGGATGGACAGATCCGCGGCCTGGTCTGCGACTGCCTCTGTGCATATCACTGCAAACACGAAGTCGCCGTCATGCTGCAGCTTTCAGAAACCCTGAAATGTATCGAAGAAAAATACGCCGCCGAGTATGCGGAAAGCGGTTATTTCTCTGCCGTAAGCCGGGAACTTTTCTTTACTGTGGCCGCCACCGGACAGGAGAAAGGAAGCATAGCGGTGGAGATCTGACAGAAAAGTGGTATACATTTTTCGTGAAAAAGGATATAATAAGGAAAAGTGCGTATTCAGGAAGGAAGAGAGGGGGAAGAAAGCATGTGCTCACAAAATGAACTGGATGTTTTGCTGAAGGAAATTGCTGCAATCTATCGTAAAGTATTTGGCGATGACATTGTAAAAATCGTGCTGTATGGGTCTTACGCACGTGGAACTTTTGATGCAGAGTCTGATATTGATATTGTGGCAATTGTGAAGGGCGAGCGTGAAGAATTGCAGAGAAAACTGCGTGAAGTATGGATTCTGTCCTCCAATCTGGAACTGGAATATGAAACGATTTTGTCTCCGACCGTAATTCCTTATGAGGAGTTTGAGAAGTATCGGAATGTACTTCCTTATTACCGGAACATTGAAGAGGAGGGGATTGATATTGTTGAATAATAAACTGTCAATGAACCAGAGTTGGTTTGGCGTATAATTCGCTCTGCCCTGCACGGCACCGACCGTGCAGCCCGCAGGGCGGTTTTTGTTTTCGGGTGTATCGCTCATGGGATCCCCCACAGCGCAATTTCGAAAATCTTCGAAAATCTTCACATTCCGTTGTATGAATCACGAAGAATTGCGAAATCATACAACATCGCCCCTTGTTTTTTCACAATTTTCAGGCCGAAAAAAGGGGCTGTTGTAATTTCATTCCGAAAAAATGAAATCATTCAACTTCATCTTGCCTGGAACATTCCGGGGCAGCCCGCAGGGCGTTTTTCCCTGTCCTTCTTATGGGACACCCACCTGTGTTATACTCTAATCACAAAAGGGATTACAGAACATCATCCTCAGACGCCGAAGGCACCGCAGACGCTGGAGACACCGAAGACGCCGAAGGCACTGAAGACATTGAGAACCCAAGGAGGCGCGAACATGAATACCCCAACTAAAGCAGATAAAAAATTCCTGGCATTGTTCATCCTGGCACTGATGCTCATCATCGGATTCATCGCAGTCTACACGATGAATTACGTAAAGGAAGAGCAGGAATTCCAGAGAATCAAAAACGAAGCAGCCACCATCTGCGAAAACGCAGGCTTTACCGATGTAATCATCCGAATAGAAGGCCCGAAAAAGTACGTTGGATTCGAATTGTATGAAGTGATCATAACCGACAAAAGCATGAAAAACATCGGAAACACCAAACTGAGAACCGTCATTTCCTCCGTGAATGAAATCGATATGAAGCTGAAGGACAGCTGTCTGAGGTGCGAATTTGAAATGGATGGCGAACACTACTGGATCAGCGACTATGACGGAACCCTCTATCGAGGACTCACTCCGATTTCCACCCCGGGAGATACCCAAAGCACCTACATCAGCGGCAACCCTTACGAAGGAATGTCCGAAGACTCCATCAACTACACCGACCTGGGACCGGCAGACGACGTGGAAAAATGCAAGGACTTCAGCGCTTTAAGAGAAGAACGGCGAACCAAAACCTACCGCTGGTATAGCGCCAACGGCCGGACCAAAGCCATTGCCACCGTCTCCTATAAGAACGGGGAGGGCTATGTTTCCAGCTTTTCGCTTCTCGAATACGATGCCGAGGCAGTGAAGGAAGCCCGCGAAAAGCTCAAAGAAGAAAAGAAATCCACCGGATCCGATCCGTACCATGCCGGTGACTACAGCGATCCGGAAGACTTTTACGAAGACTATTACGACGATTTCTACGATTACGAAGACGCAGAAGACTACTACTACGACCACTCCTGACCGGCAGGCAGAACAACAGCCCGCCCACAGGATGAAATGTCGAAAAATGTCGAACACGCAGCACACAGAAAGGAGAAAGAACTATCATGTTTCCTATTTTCGTTACAATTATGTTAATCGGTATGATCTGGAGCGGC
>JALEHL010000157.1 GCA_022770665.1 Bacillota bacterium | reverse complement strand
TGCCAGATTCAGCTGAACTGGATGGACTGGGAGTTTCAGGATGCCCGGGGCAAAGTAGACAGGCTTCGTCAGGCAGGAATTCCGGTATGGGTCATGGAACCGCTGCGGGGCGGTATGCTGGTGAACTTGAAGACGGAATATCGACAGCAGCTTGCGGCCCTTCGGCCTTCTGCATCCGCTGCGGAATGGGCACTTCGCTTCTGTCAGTCGGTACCGGAGGTGACAGTGACTCTGACCGGCGCATCTACCCTGGAGCAGCTGTCGGAAAACATCCGGATTTTTGAAGAGGAGCAGCCGCTGGATGAGAAGGAAATGAAAACGCTGCTGGATATGGCGTCGGAGATGGTTGGGAAGACGGCGGTTCCGTGCACGGCCTGCCGGTACTGCACCAGCCACTGTCCGCAGGGTCTGGATATCCCGAAGCTGATCGGTCTGTATAACGAGCATGCGGTCACAGGCGGCGGCTTCATTGCACCGATGGCGCTGGGAGCACTGCCGAGAGACAAACGGCCAAAAGCCTGCATCGGCTGCGGCAGCTGCGAAGCGGTCTGCCCGCAGCAGATTAAGATCGCGTCCGTCATGGCGGATTTTGTGGAGAAACTGAAGAGGAAATAGAACGATCCTCCGCCGAGGGAATCATCCATATTGAACGTTAAAACAGCAAAAAGGTCGAAAAAAGCCGGGATCCCTGCGACAATTCACAGGAATCCCGGCTTTTTTCTACATATGCATGCAGATTTTTCAACCTTTTTGCCGAATTTTCAGCCAAAATGGATGAGTAAGAAAGATCCTCTACGGCAAACCGGAAAGATGGCGCGGGTCCGGCTGGTTCACCTGCTATACAGCGTTGATCTGCTTGCCGTCCAGCCAGGAATAAAGGTTGTCGAAAACGATGTCCGCGCGCATTTCCATGGATTCTGCGGATGCAAAGGCGATATGCGGCGTCACGATCATGTTCGGGCAGTCGAGCAGCGGATGATCCTGTGGAAGCGGCGGCTCCATCTCGAATACATCGCTGGCAGCACCGGCAATGCGTCCTTCTTTCAGAGCTGCGGCCAGAGCTGCGGAATTCACCACGGCACCGCGGGCGGTATTGATCAGGATCGCAGTTTTTTTCATGAGAGCAAGCTGCTCTGCACCGATCAGGCCTCTGGTCTGGTCGGTCAGCGGGCAGTGGAGAGACACGATGTCTGACTCCTGCAGGAGCTGTTCCAGAGAAACCTGCGCATCGATGGCAGGATCGCTGACCTGACTTCTGCTGTAGGCGTTGACTTTGCAACCAAACGCTTTACAAAGTGCAGCCGTCTTCTTTCCGATGGCACCGGCACCTACAATACCGACCGTTTTGCCGCAGAGGAGATTTCCCACCAGACCGGCCTTCGTTCCGCCGGTGCGGCAGCGTTCTTCGGTCTGCTTTACATTTCTAAGCAGCTGGATCATGAAGCTGATGCAGAGCTCCGCAACAGCCTGGGTGGCATAGCCGGAAGCGTTGCTGACAGCGATTCCTTTTGCTTTTGCTTCTGCCACAGGGACATGGTCTACGCCGGTAAATGCGATATCGATGAACTTCAGATTTGCAGCAGCGTCGATCACAGACTTGTCCAGCGGCATGTTGGCCAGCATGACCACATCGGCATCCCGGCTCCGCTGTGCCTGAATCTTCGGATCGGTGTCTTTCGGAAAGGCCTCAAAGGTGTGGCCCATGGCTTCCAGCTTCTTTGCATGTTTTTCTATTACGTCCTGAGATACGCCCAGTTCTTCTAAAAGTACGACTTTCATCTGCGAGTTCCTCCTGAATTTGTCATTTACAACTAAAATTATATACACCCGACGTTGAAAAGGCAAGAGCGAACCGAAAATCTGTCTGGTTTCCCGCCGGGCATCTTTTCACATCCGGTTTACTCCGTGTTGCCCCCGTTTTCCATACACTCCCTCTGCGCAGAGAAGGTAGCAAGGGTATCGCCCAGCTGCGTGAAAATGGCGCTCAGAAGATTCAGCTGACTGGTATCAAGCCCGCACGCGATCCCGTTGGCCACGGCAGTGATCGAAGCGGTTAATTTGAAGAACTGCAAGAGATCACCTCCACGCATTATACTATGCAGCTTCATAGGATGGAGACACATGACTATGTTTTTATATCCGCTGATAACCGAAAAAACGAAGAGCAGGTCGAAGCCGAATGAACTTGCCGGGTAAACGAAACGAAAAAAAGCAATAAAAAACCAGTCGGAATTGTTTGTCGACTGGTTTTTCTGTGGTGCGCCCGGTGGGAATCGAACCCACGGCCTTCACATTCGGAGTGTGCTACTCTATCCCCTGAGCTACGGGCGCAAAACATATGAGTGATGCCCTCACGGGTTCGATCCCCGCGGGGTCCTGAAAAATGAATGGAGCGGACAACGGGAATCGAACCCGCTTCCTCAGCTTGGGAAGCTGATATTCTACCGGTGAACTATGTCCGCAGAATCATTACTCAAAGTATAATACCACATTTCGGCGAGAAAATCTACTGCCTATTTCAGTTTTTTTAGAAAAATTTCCGCTTTTTATTGACAACCGCTGAATTGGTAGATAAACTCAAGATAATCTGATCGAAAACTGCCGGCAGGAAAGGGGTGACGCATATGCATGAAGTAAAGGTCAAAAGCATTCTGTCTGCGAAAAACGGAATGAACCTTTACCGGGGCTGCAGCCACGGGTGCATTTACTGCGATTCCCGCAGCCGCTGCTATCAGATGGATCATGACTTTGAAGACATCGAAGTCAAGGCCAATGCCCTGGAGCTTCTGGAAGATGCGCTGCGCAGAAAACGGAACAGATGCATGATCGGTACCGGGTCCATGAGCGACCCGTATATTTCGCTGGAAAAGGAGCTGCACCATACCCGCCAGGCACTGGAGCTGATCCGCAGGTACCGGTTTGGAGCTACGCTGATCACCAAGTCTGATCTGGTGCTGCGGGATCTGGATCCGCTGCAGGAAATTCATCGCCAGACCAGAGCCGTCGTCCAGATAACACTGACCACCTGGGACGATGGGCTTTGCAAAATCGTAGAGCCCGGCGTCTGTCCCACATCCCGGCGCTTTCAGGTTCTGAAGGAGTTACAGAAGGCAGGCATTCCTACGGTAGTATGGCTGACGCCCATTCTGCCCCATATCAATGATACGAAGCAAAATCTGCAGGCCCTCCTGGAATACTGTGTGGATGCCGATGTCAGTGGCGTTCTCTGGTTCGGGGCCGGTGTGACCCTTCGCGAGGGAAACCGGGAGTACTTTTATCAGCAGCTGGACCGCCATTTCCCGGGTATGAAAGAACAGTACAGAAAGGAGTTCGGAAACAGTTATGTGGCAGCCAGCAGGAATGACCGGCAGCTGTCTTCCATGGTGAAGGACACCTGCGGAAGATACGGGATCCTTTGTGAGCCTGATCAGGTATTTGCGGATCTGCAGCAGTTTGAGGACAAGGAAGGCGGAGAGCAGCTGAGTTTTCTTTCGATCTGAATCCGGCTTTTTATTTGCAGGCTTTTCTTTATGCCCGAGCTGTGGTATACTGAAAAAAAGAACCGGCGTTATGGGGAAGCGGGAAAAGGTGTTTTGACGGTTCGAAAAGGGGGAATTACAATGAAAAAGAGTATGAAAAAGGTATTGCCGATGCTGCTGATTGCAGCTTTTGTGACACTGGTCATGAACTATGACGAGAACGAAAGGATTCTGGAAGACTAGAGAAAGCAGGCAGAAAGATGGGATTTGGAAAACGGAAATCACCTTGGGAAAAAGAGTGGGAGGATCTGCAGAAGAAAGAAAAAAAGTTTACGGAAAAACGGCTTTCGGGTCCTACCTGTGTCATCATCAGCAAGCTGGACCGCTTTGTTCCGGAGAAACTGTCCGGCACATTAAATGCGGCCTTTTACAAGGGGTTCGAGGTGATTTTTGATAAAGGAACCGGGATCATCGAAAAAACCTATAATAAAAAGAAAAAAGAAAAGAATTTTCAGGTGAACACCTACGCCGCAGAACTGTCCGCAGATAAGCAGTCGGTTCGCAGTTTTACGAAGCAGGCACGATCTGCAAAAAAACTGAATCTTCTGGTTTCCAGCGTTGAGGGCATCGGCCTGGGACTGGTGGGAGCCGGCATTCCCGACATCCCGCTGTTCATCGCCATGGTGCTGAAGAGTGTGTATGAGATCGCCCTCAGCTACGGCTATACCTATGAGACCGAAGAAGAAAAAGTCTTCATTCTCCGTCTGATCCAGGTGGCAATGATGGACGGAGAAGAGTTCGTGGAGGCGGATACACAGTTTAACGAGCTCATTGATCAGATCGTGGAAGACGGTGACAGCATGGAGGGCTACCGTGTCAATAAGACGGAACAGATGAAACAGACCTCCGCCGCTCTGTCCACCCAAATGATCTATACGAAATTCCTGCAGGGCCAGTTTGTGGTAGGCATTGCAGGGGGGATTTTTGACCCGATTTACGTCAGCCGCATCAGCGATTATGCTGTGCTGAAA
>JALEHL010000155.1 GCA_022770665.1 Bacillota bacterium | reverse complement strand
GTCCATGACCTGCGCCTTCACCTGCGAGGTGATCTGCTCGTAGATGGGCGTGCTGGATGTATTGCTGATAATGATATCCATTAAATAGACCTCCCGGGAAAACAATAGTGTACTTATTGGATAAGTACACTATATAACATTCATATACACTTGTCAAGAGAAAAAATCACTGTTCCCATTGATTTCATTCGTTCCTAATTACCGCATGGCCAGAGTCACATCTCCGGTGCAGGCCAGAACACCATTGCAGCGGACCTCCGCGCTGCAGGTGACAATCGCTTTTTCCCTTTTCTCTTCTGCGAAACGGGCATATACTTCCAGCGTATCACCCGGCATGATTTTGTGCAGGAAACGTACTTTATCAGTTCCGACAAACAGCGGAACCTTCCCTGCATACCGCTGGCAGGAGAGGATCAGAATATCCGCAGTCTGGGCCATGATCTCCACGGTGTATACACCCGGCAATACCGGATCACCCGGAAAATGCCCCTGAAATATTTCACGACCCGGATCTACATGGAATCTGGTTCGAATCTCTTTTTCCGGCTCCATCTCTGTCACTTCATCCACCAGAAGCATGGAATCTCTGTGCGGAATGATTTTTTGAATCTATTCTCTGTTCATTTTCATTGCTGCAGTTCTTCCTTTCCATGTATTTCTAATAAAATGCGCAGTCCCGGCATCCGTACTTTTCCCGGGTCTCCTCTGTGCAGATCATCGGATAAACCGTCAGATTCGGACGCAACCGGTCCCCCATCAGGGATTTCAGCGCGGCAATCTGACACAGGGTGCCTACGAACTCCGTATGCTGTCCTGTTTTGGTGCTGCGCATCGTCTGGCGGTATACCGGCGCCATATCCCGTTTAAAGTATTCTTCATTGAATTCATACCATTCGGTAAATTCCGGCAGGTCTACCGGATTAAACAGCGGGCAGTAAAGCCGGCAGGCATTGCATTTATTGCAGCCTCTCTCATCGACCACCGGATATTTTCTTCCCTCTTCATTTTCCACCATTTTCACGCAGCGGGCCTTGCAGGCCACATCGCAGGCACCGCACCCGTTACAGTTCTTGATGTTCTCTGTCAGTTGCATTCTGTTCCACCTCTTATGTCGCATTCCTTGCGGATTTTTAAATTAAAAAAATATGGAAGCCCGTTTCTTTCGAGCCACCATATTATCATACTCTATCTGCTACAGTTTTTCAATCACATAATCCGTAAATTCCCGGCAGGTCGCGCCGTCTTTCGTCCCTGTGACAGTGAGGCGCTTTTCTGTTTCGCAGCACAAAGTCAGCGCAGCGGCCAGCCTGTCTGCCTTTTCTCTCAGGCTGATATGGCGCAGCATCATCTCGGCTGCCTTGAAAATGCTGGACGGGTTGGCATAGTCCGCCAGACCCTCTTCCACCATTCGCGGCGCACTGCCGTGGATGGCTTCGAACATGGCGTACCGGTCACCGATATTCGCACTGCCGGCAGTTCCCACGCCGCCCTGGATCTCCGCCGCCTCATCGGTGATGATATCGCCGTACAGATTCGGCAGCACGAAGACCTGAAACTTGCTGCGGATGGCCGGGTTCACCAGGTTTGCCGTCATGATGTCGATATACCAGTCTTCTGCCTGGATGCCCGGATAGTCCTCCGCCACTTCGTGACAGATCCGGCTGAAGTTTCCATCTGTTTTCTTCATGATGTTGGCCTTGGTGACGATGGACACGCTGGTCTTTCCGTTCTGTTTCGCGTATTCGAAAGCTGCCCGGGCGATTCTCCTGGTTCCCGGCTCCGTCGTCACCTTGAAGTCCATGGAAAGGTCTCCCGGCACTTCGACGCCCCGGTTTCCCAGCACGTATTCGCCCTCCGTGTTTTCCCGGTAAAACATCCAGTCGATGCCTTCCTCCGGAACAGAAACCGGCCGGACATTGGCATACAGATCCAGCTCCCGCCGCAGGGTCACGTTGGCACTTTCCATGGTGCCGCCCTTCGGTGTGGTGGTCGGGCCTTTCAGGATGACGTCACAGGACCTGATGGCTGCCAGCACATCGTCCGGCACGGCCTTCCCCAGTGCCAGACGGTTTTCGATGGTCAGGCCTCCGATTTTCTTCAGAATCACCCGGCCTCCAGAAATCTCCTCGTCCAGAAGCACCGAAAGGACACGTTCTGCCTGGTCCATGATGACCGGACCGATGCCGTCGCCGCCGATGAGGCCCACCGTGATCACAGGCAGCGATGTGTAATCCTTCACTCCGCAATCCTGCCGCATCCGATCCGTGCGGGCAAGCTGTTCCCGCAGCAGCGTCTCAAACTGCGCTGCCGCATTCTTTATGTAATCTTCTCTTGTCATTCTCTATTTTCCTCCAAGTCCCACATATTTCAGCAGACCGCCTGCCTTGAGAATGGCCTTCTGCCGGTCCGTAAAGCTGCAGATCAGCGGAATCTCCTCGCCGCTGGTTTTATCCTGCAGGATCATTTCTCCGCTGTCCATGCCGGCGTAGATGTTCTCGATCACCAGGTCGTCGCCCTGGGACAGTTTGTCATAGTCCTCCGGATTCTTGAACGTCAGCGGCATGATGCCTGCATTGATCAGGTTCGCCACATGAATCCGTGCAAAACTCTTCGTGATGACCGCACGGACGCCCAGGTACAGCGGAACCAGTGCCGCATGCTCTCTGGAGGAACCCTGACCGTAATTGCTGCCGCCCACGATGATGCTCTGCCCCGCCTCTTTCGCCCGCTGCGGGAAGGTGGTATCGCAGACACCGAAGCAATACTGGGACAGATGCGGAATGTTGGACCGGTACGGCAAAATCTTCGCCCCGGCCGGCATGATGTGGTCGGTGGTGATGTTATCGCCTACTTTCAGTACCAGCGGCACCTGCAGGCAGTCGTCCATCGGACGGCTGTCCGGGAACGGTTTGATGTTCGGGCCTCTCAAAATCTCCACATCCGGCGCTTCTTCAACTGATGCCGGTGGAAGGATCGCGCTGTCGTCGATTTTGAACATCTCCGGCATGGTAATTTCCGGCATGTCGCCCAGAAGCATCGGATCGGTAATTTCTCCCGTCAGAGCCGCTGCCACCGCGGTCTCCGGCGATACCAGGTAGACCTGTCCGTCCGCCGTGCCGCTTCTGCCTTCGAAGTTCCGGTTAAACGTCCGGAGGGATACCCCGCCGGAATTCGGCGAGAAGCCCATGCCGATGCACGGACCGCAGGCGCATTCCAGCACCCGGGCGCCGCTGGCCAGAATATCCGAGAGGGCACCGCAGTCTGCCAACATTGCCAGCACCTGTTTGGATCCCGGGGAGACAGACAGGCTCACTTCCGGTTTGATGGTCTTCCCTTTCAGAAGGGCTGCCACTTTCAGCATATCGTATAAGGACGAGTTGGTGCAGGAACCGATGCAGACCTGGTCGACCTTCGTGCCTTTCAGGCTCTCCACGGTGACGACGTTATCCGGACTGTGCGGACAGGCGATCATCGGTTTCAGTTCGGATAAGTTGATCTCGATGATCTTATCATAAACAGCATCCGGATCGCTTTTCAGTTCGATGAAGTCCTCCCCTCTGCCTTCCGCTTCCAGGAACGCCTTCGTCACTTCGTCCGACGGAAAGATGGATGTGGTGGCGCCCAGCTCCGTGCCCATGTTGGTGATGGTGGCACGTTCCGGCACAGACAGGGTCCGTATCCCCTCACCGCCCCATTCGATAATGGCGCCTACACCGCCTTTCACAGATAAGATCCGCAGAATCTCCAGGCTCACATCCTTGGCGGTCACGAAGGGACGGAGCCTGCCGGTCAGATTCACTTTATACATCTTCGGCATGGTGATATAGTATGCGCCGCCGCCCATAGCAACCGCCACATCCAGGCCGCCGGCACCCATGGCCAGCATGCCGATGCCGCCGCCGGTCGGCGTATGGCTGTCGGAACCGATCAGTGTCTTGCCCGGTTTGCCGAACCGCTCCAGATGCACCTGATGGCAGATGCCGTTGCCCGGACGGCTGAAATACAGGCCGTGCTTCTTCGCCATGGACTGGATGAACCGGTGGTCGTCGGCATTTTCGAATCCGGACTGGAGGGTGTTATGGTCGATATACGCGACGGAAAGCTCCGTTTTTACTCTCGGCACTCCCATCGTTTCAAATTCCAGATAGGCCATGGTGCCGGTGGCATCCTGGGTCAGCGTCTGGTCGATCCGCAGCGCCACTTCACTTCCCGGTGTCATCTCCCCGCTGATCAGATGTTCTCTTATGATTTTCTGTGCGATTGTCAGTCCCATTTTTCTGTCTGCTTCCTTTCCCCTTTTATTTTCTGTCACTTCTGTCACTGAATCTGGTAATACTGTCATAGGCGTGGCCGATATGCAGCTGCATCAGGTTTTCCACTTCTTTCACGTCTTTCTCTGTAATGGCGTCGAAAATGGCCTTATGCTCTTCCACAGACCGGAAGATCCGGTCATCCTGCTCCAGGGAGGCCTTTCTGTATTTCGCCAGCTTATGATGGATCGGAGAAAGGATGGCCTGGAAGGTCCGGCTCCCGCATTCCCCATAGATCACATCATGAAACGCAGTATCCAGATTTCTTACTTTTTCTGCATTGCCCTTTCCTGCATAGAATTCCTGCTGCTCCAGAATATCCCTCAGCCGGGCGAGTCCCTCTTCACTGATTCTGACTGCCGTCTGACCCGTCACCATGGCTTCCATTCTGCGCTTCACAGCAAACATATCCTCCACATCCTGCTGCGTAATGCCCAGCACCACCGTGCCGCACGGAGAATCATCCACCAGGCGGTCTGCCTGCAGACGTGCCAGGGCTTCACGGATCGGTGTGCGGCTGACGCCGAGGTCTGCCGACAGTTTATTCTCGCTGATCACCTCGCCCGGCGCGTAAACCCCGTTCAGAATGCTTTCCTCGATTTTCTCGTAGACCTGATTGGCCAGAGACACTGTCTTATAATCGATCATGTCTGCTTCTCCTTTCCGCTTCCGCAGCTTCTTTCAGCTGTGCCACTTTTTCCTCCATTTCGCTGTTGGCAAGGCTGGTGGTTCTTCCGTCCGCATACATTTCATCCACCCATTCCTTCAGTGCATGCACGATCGGAGAATCTTTATGGAGCTTCTCCGCACCGGTCAGTCCGTAATGCTCATTCATCCAGTACGCGATGCCCGCCAGTCCGGACGTCTTGCTGACAGAAACACCCGGCGCCCGGTTCAGCAGTTTCTTTGTATTGAAAATATTATAAATCTCTTCGTCTTTCATTAGACCGTCGGCATGAATGCCGGCCTTGGTCACATTAAAGTTTTCTCCGACAAACGGAGTCATCGGCGGAATCGTGTAGCCCATTTCCTTCCGGAAGTATTCACCGATTTCTGTGATCACCGTCGGGTCCATGCCGTCCAGGGATCCCTTCAGCGATGCGTATTCGAAAACCATGGCTTCCAGTGGGATATTTCCGGTCCGCTCACCGATACCCAGCAGGGAGCAGTTTACTGCGCTGGCACCGTACAGCCATGCAGTGGACGCATTGGCGACCGCCTTATAGAAATCGTTATGGCCATGCCATTCCAGCATCTCGCTCGGTACGCCGGCATAATGCTGCAGACCGTAAATGATGCCGGCCACACTTCGCGGAAGTGCGGCTTCTGTATACGGCACGCCATAGCCCATCGTGTCGCATGCGCGGATTTTGATCGGAATCCCGACTTCACGGGAAAGATCCATCAGTTCATTAACAAACGGCACCACGAACCCGTAGAAGTCTGCCCGCGTGATGTCTTCCAGATGGCACCGGGGCACGATTCCTGCATCAAAAGCATCACGGATCGTCTCCATGTAGAAGTCCACGGCCTGTCTCCGTGTCATGTTCATCTTTTTAAAAATGTGATAGTCACTGCAGGAGACCAGAATTCCTGTTTCCTTGATGCCAAGCTCCTTGACCATCCGGAAGTCTTCCTTCCGCGCGCGGATCCAGGTGGTGATCTCAGGGAATGTATAGCCCAGTTCCATGCACTTGTCGATCGCTTCCTGGTCCTTTTTCGTATAGATAAAAAATTCCGACTGCCGGATCAGTCCGTACGGGCCGCCCAGCCTCGCCATCAGCTTATACAGGTCTACGATCTGTTTCACCGTATACGGCGCCATGGACTGCTGCCCGTCTCGGAAGGAGGTGTCCGTAATCCAGATGTCCTCCGGCATATTGATCGGCACTCTCCGGTGGTTGAATGCGACCTTCGGCACTTCTTCATAATTGAACATTTCCCGATACAGATTCGGCTCTTCCACATCCTGCAGGCTGTATTTATAAATGCTCTGTTCCAGCAGGTTCGTCTTTTTCGAGATTTCAAGCATGGTTTCTACCTCACTTTTCCTGAATCATCGGATCCATTGTCGCTTCTTCTTCACTGCATACAAGTATACTCTCGCCTTCATGCAGTGTCAATACTTTTTTTGTAATTGTTTTTTAATTGTTTTTAGTATGGTTGTATACATAGTGTTACATTTTGAACAGCTCCCACCTGGCCTCCTTCAGGATATACTTCAGCTCATAGCGCACTTCCTGCTCGCAGATCAGACTCTGACACTGATACAGAACGTAATCCAGACTGCCAAGCCGCCGCACCTCGGAAGCCAGAACTCTGTCCACCGTAACGACCTTCACACAGCCGTCCCGCTCCACATAGCGGAATTTCCGAGGCATCGGATACTGTCCCCGGTAAAACACAGCCACAGCCTCCACCGGCTGCGCCAGAATCTTCATCTCCTCCATCCCCTCTCTGTTCCATCCGTATTTCTTCGCAAAATCCGTTCGTCATGCTACCTCTATTATATCGAACATATGTTCTTTTTTCAAGAGTAAATCTGTTCCATCCCCTGCAGAAAAGTACTGTCTGAACCGTAAACCGAATGGGATGAAATCCGGAAACAGGTTCACGCACGAAAAAAAGCGGCTGCCGGCCGGCAGAACGGAAACAATCCGTTCGCCGGCCAGGCAGCCGCCCCGTTTTCTGTATTCTGTCTATCCCAGCACTTCCTGTGCGAAGTGCACCGATGCCATGGCATCCCGGGTATACCGGTCCGCATGGATCATCTGCGCATAGGATTCCGTGAGCACGGCACCGCCCACCATGATCCGGCAGTCCGGCAAAGCCTCCTGGAGCTGCCGGATGGTTTCTTCCATATTGACTACCGTGGTGGTCATCAGGGCGCTGAGGCCCACCAGCTTCACATTCTGTGCCCGGGCTGTTTCCACGATGGTCTCCGGCGCCACATCCTTCCCCAGGTCGATCACATCATAGCCGTAGTTTTCCAGCAGCACCTTGACAATATTCTTGCCGATATCGTGAATGTCACCCTTCACGGTGGCAACGATAATCTTATCCTTCTTTGTCTGGCTGGTGTCACCGGTGCTGCTCATGGCCCTGCGCACTGCCTCAAAGGCCGCTTTGGCTGCTTCCGCACTCATCAGCAGCTGCGGCAGGAACACAGTTCCTGTTTCAAATCCCTTTCCCACAATGTCCAGTGCCGGCACCAGCTGCGTGTTGATCAGGGTCAGCGGCTCCGTGGTCTTTACCAGCTCCGCTGCCAGATGCCCTGCCTGCTCCTTCAGGCCCTTGACGATGGCACGTTCCAGATTTGAACCGCCGGCGGAGGCATCCGGACCGGATGCCGAAGAGGATGCTGCCGGACCGGATGCCGGTGCGGCCGATGCTGCGGGCGCTGCAGACGGCGAAGCAGACGGCGTGCTGGAAGGCGCCTTCGTTCCTGCATACGTCTCGATATATTTCCCACAGTTTTCATCCTTTCCTGCAAGGGCGCGATAAGCGTGATATGCCTGCAGCATGCCGTCGGCATTGGTGTTCAGAATCGCGCAGTCCAGCCCGGCAGCCAGCGCCTGGGCGTAGAAATTGGCATTGATGATATCCCGCCGCGGCAGGCCGAAGGAAATGTTCGACACGCCCAGAGACGTACGGACGCCCAGCTCCTCCTTCACCATCTTCAACGCCTGCAGGGTGGTCACCGCCCCCTGCGGATCCGAACTGATGGTCATGCACAGCACGTCCATGATGATATCTTTCTTCGCGATCCCGTAGGCTGCTGCCGTATTTACAATCTTTTCCGCAATGGCAAACCGGCCTTCTGCCGTGGATGGAATCCCTGACTCATCCAGAGTGAGACCGATGACCACGCCGCCGTATTTCTTCACCAGCGGGAACACCGCCTCCATGGACTCCTGCTTTCCGCTGACGGAATTGATCATGGCCTTGCCGTTGTAGTACCGCAGTGCCTGTTCCATGGCCTTCACATTGGCCGTATCGATCTGCAGCGGCAGGTCGATGACGCTCTGCACCTCGCGCACCACATCCAGAATCATGGACGGTTCGTCGATCTCCGGCAGGCCCACGTTGATGTCCAGAATATGGGCCCCCTTGTCCTGCTGGGAAAAGCCTTCCTGCAGGATATACTCCATGTCATGATCACGGAGCGCCTGCTTCAGCCGGGACTTTCCCGTCGGGTTGATCCGCTCGCCGATGATGATCGGATCATCCGCCACGCACACCGCATGGGTGTAGGAAGAAACCACGGTCCGTCCTTTGTCCGCAATCGGCTTGGGCGTAATTTCGCCGCAGGCTTCCTTCAGTGCACGGATATGTTCCGGTGTGGTGCCGCAGCAGCCCCCCAGCAGCCAGGCGCCCGCTTCCGCGAATTCCTTCATTTTCTTCGCAAAATCCGCCGGCTCCACGTCGTATATGGTCTGGCCGTTTTCCTGTCTCGGCAGACCTGCGTTGGGCTGTACGATGACCGGAACCGATGCCACCCGCAGCAGATCCTTCACCACGGTTTCCAACTGATACGGTCCCAGACCGCAGTTGGTACCCAGAGCATCCACCCCCAGGCCTTCCAGCATGGCCACCACAGCCTCCGGATTTCCGCCGGTGAGCATCTTTCCGCTCTGGTCGAAGGTGACCGTGGCAAACACCGGCAAAGAAGTATACTCCTTCGCCGTCAGTACGGCCGCCTTCAGCTCCAGCATATCGGACATGGTTTCAATATGAATGAAATCTGCACCGGCCTTTTCCGCCGCTGTCACGATCTCTCTGTAAATATCACAGGCTTCGTCGAAAGACAGGTCTCCCAGCGGCTGCAGCAGTCTGCCCGTGGAAGAAACGTCAGCCCCCACGAAGATCTGCCGCCCTTCACCGGCATCCGCCGCAGCCTTCCGGGCATTTCCCACTGCAGCGCAGATGATCTCCTCCACCGTATAGCCGGTCCCTTCCAGCTTCAACCGGTTGGCACCGAACATATTGGCTAGGAGAATATCGCATCCCGCTGCCACATACTGCCTCTGCACATCCTGAATGTCCTCCGGCCGCGTAATATTCCATATGTCTGTATTTTCTCCCGGGATCATGCCCTTCTGCTGCAGCATGCTTCCCATGCCGCCGTCAAAAAACAGGATTCGTGTTCCCAGTACCTCTGTCATTTTTTCTGCCATTTTTTATTTGTTCCTCCTGTAGAGACAGTCTTTCTTACCGCAGGCCTCGCAGCCGTGAATGTGGCAGCGCTGCCTCTTTCCGCTGACTTTTCCCCCGTTTTCTCCGCTGCCGTCACTCTGGCTGCCGGCCGTTTCTTCCTCCCATGGGGCAGCCCCCATCACCGCGGTCACCGACTTGGACGGCGCCAGCATGCCGCCTTCTGTGAGACTGACGCCCAGCTGCCGCGGTGTATCCAGCAGACGGATCATATCCTTCTGATGTGCAATGTCGAAATCGCCGTAGCCCGGTGAGAACCGGGGCCGCAGGGTCTTTCCCTGCCGGTTCATCTCCGCCTCGATCTCCATCTGCCATCCGTCACAAAAGTCCTCGATGAGGGCCGTGGCCGCTGCTTCCATGATCAGTCCCTGACTGATATCCCGGCTGGACGCCCGGCGAATCAGCTGATCCGCTTCCGCACCCAGGGTCGCCGCGAAAAGCACTGCCTCACTGCAGTCTCTCAGATTGACCTGCAGAGACCGGCTCTTCACCGAAAACATTTCCCCGAACGAAAGCAGTTCCTCGGACTCGCCCTGAAAATCCAGCGGACAGATTTTGTGCAGAAATCGTGGTCTCGTCCGGCGGCGAAGTTCAGCCAGCGCAGCTTCGATACCATCCAGAATCCGCGGGTCCACAGTTTCCGGATCAGAAGTCCCCATTCCCAGATACCGCAGTACCTCCCGGCGAAGATATTTTTCCCGCTCTGTCTGTGCATCCGGACCCATCACTGCTCATCTCCGATGATGCAGGACAGGTTGCTGCGGATGCTTTCGGCCACATCCGGCTTGTTCATAGTATAAATATGAATGGCTTTCACGCCGTTGGCCACCAGATCAATGATCTGTTCGGTTGCGTATGCGATGCCCGCCTGCTTCATGGCAGCCGGATTGTCGCCGAATTTGTCTACGATGGCCTTAAACCGGGTCGGTACATAGGTGCCTGACAGCTCCGTTACATGAGCAATCTGCTTCCCGTTGGTAATCGGCATGATGCCGGCGATGACCGGAACGGTGATGCCTCTTTCGCGAATGCGGTATAAGAAGTTGTATAAAATGTTGTTGTCGAAAAACATCTGGGTGGTCAGGAAGTCCACGCCGCTGTCCACCTTGATCTTCAGGTTGGCAATGTCGTCCTCCTTATGGGCACACTCGATATGGCCCTCCGGATAGCAGGCCGCACCGATGCAGAAATCGCCCTGCCGCTTGATTTCCTGCACCAGATCGCTGGCGTAGCGGTAATATTCGCCGACCGGATAGTCCCCGGCACTGGCTCCCTGCGGGATGTCGCCCCGGAGTGCCAGGATATTTTCGATGCCTGCTGCCTTGATTTCGGCAATGGCTTCCGATACCTGCTCCCTGGTAGAGGACACGCAGCTCAGATGGGCCAGGGCCGTTACCCCCAGTTCATTCTGCACATGGGAGGCGATCTTCACCGTATTATGGCCGGTGCCGCCCCCTGCGCCGTAGGTGACGCTCATGAAATCGGGACGGGACTGGCAGAGCCGGTCCACTGCCGTCACGATGGGTTCAAAGGGCATTCCCTTTTTCGGCGGGAATACCTCAAAGGATAAGGTTACTTTGTCTCTCGCTAAAATGTCTTTGATCTTCACAGTCTTTCTTCTCCTTATTACATATGTGTCATTTTTCTGATATATCGTTGATATTACAGATTTCCGGTCTGCTTCCGCATACCTTCCATGATTATGTCGATTTCCTGTATCGGCGCTTCATTGAGGGCGATACTCAGCTTTTCGCAGATTTCATCCAGCGCATACAGAATATACGGGTTTCGTGCCAGCACTTTTTCCGGTCTGCCGTCAGCCTCGATATAATTCACCAGGAAATTGGCCGCTGCCATGCCTTCCTCTTCCTCCGGTGACAGCAGCTTCACATGGAGGATCATGCCGCTTTCCCGGTCCACCGCCAGCAGAACCATGGGATTGACCGGCCGGTCGAACTTTTCATCCTTCAGCAGTCCATGCAGGTATGCCGTATCCAGCAGAAGAGTCGCACCGTTTTCCGGTTGTTTCTCCAGCCGTTTCATCAGCACCTCGTCCGTCACCTCGATGGTCTCGTACGCTTCTTCGATATACGGCAGCCGGGCCGGCGCTGTCATCCAGTTCATCTGCTGCAGATCGAAATATCGGAAACAGAATTCTCCTTCTTCGAAATTCACCTTTACCCGCTCTTCCCGCAGGGCTTTTATCCCTTCAATGAGCTGGACAAAGGTTTCCACCAGCAGGCGGACTTCCTCTTCATCCGGCGTCCATGGTGCGAACCGCGGCTGGAAAGACAGGAAAAACGGCCAGTTGTTCTTCCCCCGGTACTTTCTGCCCAGCTGTTTGATCATGGCTTTCTGATCCTCCGGCACATCGATCCGATCGCCCCAGTAACAGATCAGTGCCTGCTGGTTCATCATAATATAATCCACAGGCTGGACGCTGTCCTGCGCTGCGGCTGACTTCTGAAAGCTGGCAAGTCCCTGGGTTCCGTCATACAGGCCGATGCCGAAGCAGTCCCCGTTTCTGCCCATGATACTGCAGAATACCGGCTCCTCCCGGCCGTTTTCCTGAATACCGATCAGGTCCATGTCCCACAGATCTTCCCACGGCTTCAGTTCCTTCAGCTCGTCGGTCAGATCATACAGCATTTTCCAGAGATCTGCGGTTGCTTCTTTTCTCATTTTTTCTGTCTGCCCTTTCCTTTTTCTTGAAATTATGATTTCAATGGTATATACTAAAATAATGTGCGGTTTCACTGCGGTGATCCGTACGCAATACCTATCATATTACTATACCATAGAAAAAGGAAAAAAGCTATGCAGTTTATCAAACAATTTCTCTTAATTCTTCTGATGTCCGTGCTGGGCGGTTTTTTCAACTGGCTGATCCCGCTGCCCATTCCCTCCACGGTCTGGGGCATGCTCCTGATGTTTGCGGCCCTTGCCTGCGGTCTGATCAAGCTGGAGCAGGTGGAACATACGGCAGATTTTTTTCTGTCTGTCATGCCCATGCTGTTTATCCCCTATGCCGTTGGCCTCATGGACAGCTACCATCTCCTGGCAGAGCACGCTCTGCCGATTCTGATCCTCACCCTGGTCAGCTTCTTCCTCTGCTTCGCCGTAACCGGCAAGACCGCAGATTTTTTCATCGCACGGAGCGATGCCGCTGGCCGAAAGGAGGAACGTCATGAATAACTTCGTAACATTTTTATCAGAGAACGCTTATTTCGGTGTTTTCCTGACGGTGGGGTTCTATCTGCTGTTTCGCCGCCTGTCCGAAAAAGTCCGCTTTCCCCTGTTCAATCCCATCCTTCTGACGGTTGCAGCCATCATTGGATTTCTTGTACTTTTTCACATTCCATATGAAGCCTATGTGCCGTCCGGCGATATGATCACATGGTTCCTGACACCGGCCACCGTATGCTTCGCCATCCCGCTGTACCGTCAGCTTCATGTGCTGCGCAGACATATGGCAGCGATCCTGATCAGCATCTTTACCGGCAGCCTGGCTTCCGTGGCCAGCATCTTCATAATGGGAAAACTCTTCGGTCTTCCGGCACACATTCATGCCAGTCTTTCACCGAAATCTGTCACCACACCTATCGCCACTGCCATTGCAGAAGAGATGGGCGGTGTGGTTGGCTGTACCGTAATTGCGGTGATTCTCACCGGTATCCTCGGTTCCATCTTCGCAGTATCCCTGAAAAAGCTGCTTCGGCTAAAGTCCGATATCGCCTGGGGCCTGGCCACAGGAACCTCCAGTCACGCTATCGGCACCTCTGCGGTTATGGAAGAAAGTGAAGTGGCAGGCGCCATGGGCAGTCTTTCCATCGCCATCGCCGGTGTGATGACCGTCATCATCGTTCCCCTGCTGAAC
>JALEHL010000146.1 GCA_022770665.1 Bacillota bacterium | reverse complement strand
GGGAAGGCGGACTGAGGCGAGGATCCCTGAGCCAGGAGACATGCATGAAACGGATTAGCACATGCGTCGGTGAAACGCAGGGGTGTTTTTATTTTGCGCAGAACAGCGAAAACGGGCTGTGGCAGAGCGGTCAATGGATGACCGCAACTGTCCGGCTTTTTTTTTTGCACGGACGGGAAACAGTATTGCAGCAGGTCCACGGAATGTGGAAAGAAAGGAACAGGAATGAAAGGAAAAGTTTTTAGCAGGGTACTTGCTGTAACACTTGCCTTTGTCATGGTGTTTACCGGCACCGGGCTTGGGCAGTGGACAGTGCAGGAAGCAAATGCGGAAACAGTGATTGAAGTAAGTACACAGGCCGATCTGGCAGGGATGGAACAGATTGCCGGGACATACAAGCTTGTAGCGGATATCACATTGGAAAACTGGAGCGCAATCTATCCGGCATCCGGATTTACACTGGATGGAAACGGACATACGATCACGCTGACAGGAGCACCGCTGTTTGCAAATGTAAGAGGAAACGATACGGTGAAGAATCTGACAGTAACCGGAACCGTAACTGAGACAGGAAACAAAAATACGGGTGCTATCGCACAAAGCTGCAGCGGAACGATTCGCAATTGTGCTGCCAGCGTCAGTGTAACATACAGCGGTACTTCTCCATATATCTGTTTAGGCGGTATTGCGGGAAAAACATCAGGCACTGTTACCAACTGTCTGACGACAGGAACTGTAACGAATACGGGCAATACGAAATGCTATGGTGCTGTTGCGAATACAGCCCTTTTTGAAACTGCAGCTATTTCAAACTGCGTCGCCGTAGGGGGCGACCGCATTGGAAGTGCTGAAGGATTTGGTGCTCCGACGATTATCAGCGGTACAAACTGTACACTGATAAGTGATGTATCAAAATACAATCCTGAGGATTACGTGGAATTCTTTAACGCCAACCTGCAGGAAGGGGATCTCTCCTGGAGCGTGGAAGACGGCATCCTGGCTCCGCGGGGAGGAAACGGCGGAACGGCCACTCCGGAAGAGGATGCTTCAGAAGAAGAAATCGCAGCGCTGGATGCAGCGATTTCTTCTGCAAAGGCGGTTGATGCTCAGAAACTCTATACAGCTGATACCTGGTCATCCTTCAGCAACGCACTGGAAAAGGCTGAAAATGTCAAAGCGGGCACTTCACCCCTGAAGCAGACGGCGGTGGTCAACGCTGCTGCAGCACTTACACAGGCACAGAACGGTTTAGCTGAGAAACCTACAGCCGCTGTCAGCTTAGATGGACAAGATGTTGTATCGGTTACTACATCAAGTCAATTGGAATACCTGACGAGTGGCAAGTACTATCGCTTAGATGCGGATATCACCATAGACGACGCAAGGTGGTTTGGAACGTACAATGTCATGAACGCAGTCCTGGATGGAAACGGTCATACGATTACGGTGGCCAATAAAACACCATTGTGGAAAAGTATCGGTTCAGAAGCTGTGATTCAGAATCTGGGAATTATCGGGGATGCTGTTTCTACGGATTCCTTCGGCGTTCTGGCTGCAGACTGTCAGGGACTGATCGTTAACTGCTGGTCCCAGGCATCCATCGGAGCAGAAGGCCAGAACGGCGGTGCCAAGGATGCAGGAAACTTCGTTGCATATCTTAAGTCCGGCGGAGCCATCGTCAACAGCTATACAGCCGGTTCCGTAACGGCGAAGGGAACAACTGGTGCCCTTGCGGCCGCCAGTGAAAAAAACACTCTGGTAAAGAACTGCTATTGGCTGGATACCATCGGCAGCAGTGCAGTCGGATCGGCATCCGGAAACGTGAAAGAATCCAGCGCAAAGGAAAGAGCAGCGTTCTACAGTACCGAGCTGATCGCCCTTCTGAACAGCCAGAAAGGGGAAAACGGAAAAGCCTGGGCTGTCAGCAGCACCGGATATCCGTATTTTGGGGAGAATTTCAACTATGTGCCGGAAGGAGACAAGGAACTGCCTGAAAATCAGACAGCAATCACTTTCACACCTCAGGGAGGAAGCAGCAGTGAAATATCGAATCAGAAGCTGACCATCGACAGAAATGAAGTCAATACAATGAAAGTAGCGGGAGTATTTCAGCTCCCTGATTATGTAGTACCGGAAGGCGCTTCTGTAAAATGGTCCTGTTCAGCGCAGAATCCGGAAGGAACCGGAGCAATCAATGAAGAAACGGGAGAATTCTTCGTTTATCAGGACGGCAGCCTGGTCGTAACTGCTGTACTGGAACAGGATGGAGGCGCTTCGCAGACGCTGGCCGCAGTGAAGGTAACCGTCATGCAGTCACAAGTGGAGGCGGTAAAGCTGTATCTTGCAAATGCTGACGGAACACAGGAAACAGAGATTGAAAACGATGCAGCGACGGTGCAGGGCTCCGAAACAAAGAAAATCGCAGTAAAAGCGAAATATACCGGCGAAGAAGAATACCGTGCGATATCATCCGACAGTTTCAACTTTGACGTTGAGGCGAAGACGGGGAAAGTTGCGCACATGGATAATTCCAGCATCTTCTACTTCACGAAACCGGGAACCGCGGTTGTCACCGTTACCTATAAAAATGATGATACGGTCAAGGCATCCGCAGAGATCACGTCAGAATATGTGGCGGTGGAATCCGTGAAACCGGCCATCAGCGGCAGAATCGTTCTTCACGGAAGAAATGCCAACAGCACCGGCGGTGAGGATTTCCTTCCGAACTATTCCAGCGTGATTGTTTCTCCTGCCAATGCCAGTTATGCGGCAGACTATACGATAAAGAGCAGTGATGATTCCACCGCCCGCTATGTCAGCAGCATGGTGATGGGCTACGTACCGTATAAAGCAGGATCCGTAACGTATACAGCTTCCATCCTTGACAATGGAACCGTAAAAAGCGGAACCTCTGAAGCTGAGTATGTATATTTGAACCCTCTGAAACGTGTGACTGCAGAAAACAGCAAGCTCACAGTGAAGGAAAACCAGAGCATTTCTGCCGGGCTTGTCTTTGAGGGAGCTCTTACTGACGGCCATGAAGTGACAGAAACCGGCATGAACTGGTCTTTCAGCCAGGATGGAATCATCGAGATTACCAGAGAAAACGGTGCGTGGAAACGTGACGAATCAGCGCCGGATAATAATATGTATTTTCTCAGCAGTGAATATACAATTCACGGGCTGAAGCAGGGAACCGTGACGGTGACAGGTACGCCAGCCGACCAGACCGGCGGTGCACAGTCCGTGACCTTTGAGGTGACGGTAACCCAAGGGGAAGCAGAAATTCCGGCAGACAATGACAAGCTCATTGCGACAGGGATCAATGATGCGAAAAACTATCTGAATTCGCAGGATGGAGATGAACTCTGCAGCTTTGGGAATGAGTGGTATTTCTTCACTCTGACCCGTGCCGGTGTATCTATCGATCCGGAAAATGTGGAAAAATACCTGGATTCCGTGAAATCTGCCTATTCGACGGATCTGGAAACGGACAAGGCAGGCAAGTTAAAGCCAACCACGCTTGCCCGCGTGATCCTGACAGCAAGCGTACTGGGCGAGGATCCGGAGAACATGAACGGCACCAATCTGATCGAAATGCTGTATGGCAGTACGCGTATCGGAGATGGCGGCAATGAAGCTATATGGGCACTTCTGGCACTGGACTGCTGTAGCTATGATGTCCCGGCAGATGCGGAATGGACCCGGGATGAATTAGTCCGCGAAATTCTGGAATACCAGTCAGAAAACGGCGGATTCGCATGGAACGAAAAAGTCGGTAATCCGGACATCGATACGACGGCTATGGCCATTCAGGCTCTGGCACCATATGTTTCCCAAAATCCGCAGGCGGCAGAGGCTGTGGAGAAGGCACTGGAGTATCTGCAGTCGAAGATGAACAGCAACTGCCAGTTCGGTAATTCCGAGGCTTCCTCTCAGGTGCTGATTGCGTTGACTGCGCTGGGAAAAGATCCTGCAGCAGAAGAAAACGGATTCGTGAAAAGTGCAGCGCGAAACCTCATTTCGGGGCTGGATGCCTACCGGATCGAGGGAAAAGGTTTCGCACATCTTCTGAATGACGCAGCACCCAACGGCATGGCAACGGATCAGGCTCTACGCGGGCTGGAGGCATGCAGAAGGTATTACAGCGGTGAGAATACTCTGTACGACCTTACGGATGTCAATGTACGCAGAACACTGGAAAAGCGCGTGGCAGAAGCGGGTGCTCTGCAGGAGGAATATTATAAAGCAGACCTCTGGGCTGCCATGATTCAGGCAAAAGACGATGCGGAAGCTGTTCTGGCGAAGGAGGATGCATCCCACGAAGAAATGAAAGCGGCAGATGCGGCACTGGCCAGTGCGCTGGCGGCGCTCTATGCATCCAATCCGGCGCCAGGCAATCCTGCGGACGATATCGTTGTATATGTCACAATCGCAGAGCAGGGAAGCTTCGCCTCGGGAAAAGAGAATACAGTGATGGGCGATGTGCCGGTTACTGTTTCCGACAGAAACAGCGATGGAAGACTCAATGTGGATGAAGTGCTTTATGCGGCTCACGAAAGATATTATGAAGGCGGTGCAGCAGATGGATATGACTGCCAGGGAACCTGGCTGACAAAGCTCTGGGGAAAAGATGCAGGTTCATCGGGACTCTGGATCAATGACGCACCGGGCACCGGACTGTCCGATGCAGTCTGTGACAGTGATTACGTCTCTGTCTTCACCTATAAAGATACAACTGCATGGTCAGATACCTACGTGAAGTATGATAAAAACGTATATACAGTGAATGCGGGAGAAAACGTGGATCTGCAGCTGCTTGGAGCAGGATATGACATGGACTGGAACCTTATCTGGTCACCATGCGCCAATGCACAGATCACACTGATCGGGGAAAACAGAACGCTCGGCACAACAGATGAAAACGGCAGACTGGCAATTTCCTCACTGAAGGAGGGAACTTATAAAATTGCAGTATGCAGTGATGACGGACTGACCGTTCCTGCTGCAGCCACGATTGTGGTGAAGAATCCGTACGTACCGCAGGATCAGGTATTCCTGCGAGTCGCAGATCCGAGCGGGAGAACTTATCTGACGAAGACCAGCTATGACTTTACGGCAGGTGAGACCGCCTACTCAATCCTGGAAAAATCCGGTCTGGAATACAAGTCCAGATATTACGGCATTTACGGCGGATATTATGTATATGAAATTGAAGGGCTGGCGGAATTCGATAAAGGCGCGCAAAGCGGCTGGATGTACCGGGTAAACGGAATCTATCCTGAAATCTCCTGTTCAGAATACAAGCTACAGGCCGGCGATTATGTGGAATGGCTCTACACATCGGATCTGGGATATGATATCGGTGCCGCAGTCCCATCTGAAACGCAGGTTTCCACCACCGGTGCTTATGGCTCTGCAGTGACCACAGCGCCGCTGGCGGTAACGGTCAGCGGAACGGGAGCGACGGCGGCTCTGACAGAGGCTAATGCGGAAGAACTGCTGAAGCAGGCGAAGGAAAACAAGTCTGCAGAGATCGTGCTGACTGTTTCGACCGCCGATGTGAAGGATGCGGACAGCCTTAAGGTACAGCTGGATTCTTCCCTGCTGAAGGATATCTATAACAGCACTTCTGCGAAGCTGACGGTGAAGACCCCGTTTGGCGAAAAGACATACAGCCGGGAAGAACTGAAAGCCCTGTCTGCGGAAGCAGCCGGAAGCATCGTGACGGTGGATTTTGCGAAGAATACCGAAGCGGATGCAGACGATGTTGAAAAAATCGCTGCAGGCGTTCAGGCCACGAAGCTGACCGCCCGTTCCGAAAAGACTTCGAAGGGCATTAAGATCATCTGGACCAAGTCCAAGGGGTATAAAGTGGACTACTACGAGGTATTCCGCTCCACGAAGCGGTACAGCGGCTTCGGAAAGGCAGCCTTCTATACCACGAAGAATGCGGAGAACACGGCCAAGACCTGGTATGTCAATACGAAGAGCCTGAAAGAAGGCACACGCTACTACTACAAGGTGCGCGGTGTGCGCATGCTGGACGGTAAGAAGGTTTACACCCAGTGGTCCACGAAGGCATGGAGAATCGCATAAACCGCACTATACTATAAATGGAAGGAGAAAAAGGTGAAGAAGAAAATCATATCCATTCTTCTGATAACAGTGCTTACTCTGACCATGATCTTTGGGGCATCCGGCTTTGCAGCAGCGGCTTCACAGAGTAAGATATCAGAAGCATTTAAAAACTGCGGCGACTATATTTACGAGACAATAACTGAACCCATATACGGCAGTATCGGTGGCGAATGGGTAATGTACGGACTTGCACAGGCAGGCTATCCTATGTCTGATGAATACGTTGAAAAATATCAGGCGAGTGTAGAAAAGGCAGTAAAGGAAGGCTACCGCGGAGTTCCAGGACAGCTTCATGATCGCAAGTACACCGAGTATTCCAGAGTTATCGCGGCATATGCTGCCCTGGGTCTGGACCCGACGGACATTGCAGGCTATAACATGGTGGAAAAGCTGGCTGACTTTGACAGCGTGGTATGGCAGGGAATCAACGGTCCCATCTGGGCACTGAGAGCCCTTGATGCGGGAGATTACGATATTCCTGAGGTTTCGGGTATTGAAAACGTGACAACCCGCCAGAAACTTATAAACTATATTCTGAGCTATCAGCTTGATGACGGAGGTTGGAACCTTTATTACTCCGAAAGCAGTGACACAGCAGAAAACGCCAGACAGAAGGCACAGCTTAAGGGAGACCCTGACCTTACTGGAATGGCTATGACAGCACTTGCACCTTACAGGTCGCAGACCAAGGTGAAGGCGGCCATTGGCAAGGCCGAGAAGTGCCTTTCTGCCATGCAGAACTCTGATGGCGGTTATACCGCATGGGGCGCATCCAGTTCAGAAAGCATCGCGCAGGTCATCTGCGGCCTGACATCGGCAGGGATAAACCCGAACACAGACAGCCGCTTCAAGATAAACGGAAAGTCGCTGATTGATGCCCTTCTTAGCTTTTATGACGAGAAGACAGGAGGCTTCCGTCATGTAAACACTGCATCGGGAGGATATGAGCCGGTAGTAAACCAGATGGCTACAGAGCAGGCCTATTATGCACTGGCAGCCTATAGAAACACCGTGCCTGACAAGACGACAATAAGCAAGGTGGTAAAGTCCAGCAGCACTTCTGTTAAGGTCACA
>JALEHL010000024.1 GCA_022770665.1 Bacillota bacterium | reverse complement strand
GTTTTGATGCTGTTTACCACCGTGCTGATCTTTGTGCTGATAGCCGTCCAAATGGTGCTGATCGTCTTCTGGATGGCGTTCATCACCGAGGACAGCGTGGAAGATACCGCCTTGATGGCGTTTCCCACTGTGGTTTTGATCGTCTCCCAGATGCTGGTGATGGTATCGCCGCAGTTCTCCCAGATCAGCTGGAACGGCAACGTGATGATATCCCATGCTGCCTCCAGCAGAGAACCGATGAACTGAATACCGACACTGACCACATTTTTGATGGTTTCCCAGGTCTCCGAGAAGAAGGTGGTGATGCCGTTCCAGATATTTGTGAAAGTGGAGGATACAGCGTTCCACACCTCATCCCAGCTGGTGCCGAACCAGCCGAGGACGGTATCGGCGATATTCTGAATAACATTCAGGTAATTGGAGAAGGTGTTGCAGATGAAATCCCAGATAAGCTCGCATGATTTATGGCGAGGGAACGGTTACTGGAATTTCAAACACCATCATCGTTACCTCCTTTGATACAGCAGGTGAAAAGAAGCTGGGATATGAAGTTTGCATAAAAAACAAGCTGATTGCCCTGCCGGAGCAAAGACCAGAAGCCCGCCGATGTCATTAACCGTGTTGCATTCGTAGTTCTTTTAGTCACTAACTACCTGAACTGCTTCTCACCGCTCGCCATAAATTCAATCACATATTCTTCAAACCGAGGTCTGACGATGAGATAACGATTGCCCATGAAGATGGCAAAGTCGCTGAGATGATTTTCCGCCAGACGCCGCAACTGCTTCGTGCCAATTCCAAAGTATTTAGCGGCCTCTGGAACCGTGATCAAGAACTTCTCCTGGATCGGGACTACTTGCTCCCGCCCTCGCATCGTAGGTGTGTATTTTTCATTTTCCATTGCTTAATCCTCCTGCAAAATAGTACCCCTCAAGGGTCATCGTATATTCCCGTACAACGCCCTGAAAGTCAACTACTATTGCAGGAATATCGTAGTTCCGATCTGTAGAAGAATTCGGGAGGAAACCGCCTGCATTTGTCTATAAATCAAATAAGCCCCGGCACCCAAATCCTAATGGATTGGGCCCAGGGCTGTAGTTCTACACTATTTTTCCTATCTTTGGGCATTCGTAGTCAAACGGTAGTCTGGATTTTGAAAAAAGGGCACGCATTGCCGCAGAATAGCCTCATTATGCGCTACAATTACGCGCACAGCGATAACGTCATGACGTGGTGCCGTGGCAAATCATGAGTACGTTGATCAATTTGCTTCTTCTCCTTATACTTTTGTATTTTCTATATTCAATCAATTCACCAAATTCCCTCGTGTTTTGACGCTTTTGAAATCCCCTTCCTAATATGCAATCCTGAAATAATCCAAATATGCCTTATACTTATCCTGGGCTGTCAGGCAGGTATCTGTCAGAGAACCTTTCTCATTGTTCCATTCTTTCAGTCCACGATAGTAGTGCATCTTCAGATTGTCCTCGATAATGAACGGAACGATATGATATTTCAGGCATTCCTTAAACATGATCAGCCTGCCGACACGGCCATTGCCGTCCTGGAACGGATGGATGCGCTCAAACTTTACATGGAAGTCCAGAATATCTTCAAAAGTCTTTTTTCCCTTGGCATTGTATTCTGTAAGTAATGCTTTCATCTTATCGGCAACTTCTTCCGGCAGGGCAGTATCCATGCCGCCAACTTCATTCGGCATTTTTTTATAATCACCGACAGCGGACCAGTCTTTTCTGGAATCGCTGGTACCATTCTTCAGAATCAGGTGAAGTTTCTTAATAAACTTCTCTGTTAAAGTTGCTTTTGCATTGTCAATAATCAGATCAATGCAGCGGAAATGATTTGCTGTTTCAATCACATCGTCCACGTTCAGCACTTCGTTTTCCACGCCGATGGTGTTGGTTTCGAAAATATATCTGGTCTGATCATGAGTCAGGCGACTGCCCTCGATGCGATTGGAGTTATATGTCAAATCAATCTGTGTCTTATGATAAATGCCGCCGAAATACTGACTTGCTTTCTGCTCCTGTAGAATATCCAGTAATGTAATCGGCTGCTCTTTCTTCTTATTGGAACGCTCCGGTTTCTCTGCATTTTCAGGAATGTTCCAAGTCTTGCCGGTGAGAAATGCACCTGGCACTCGTCTCTGAGCACAGTAGTTTCTTACGCTGCGCTCTGAAACATTCCACTTTTTTGCTATTTCAGTAACCGAAAGGTATCGCATCGGCTCTCCTCCGTTATAAATCAAGTCAAACTTTTACGCCTGTCTAATATACAGTATATCATGCTATCGGCAAGAAATTCAATCGTTTTCCATATATTTACCTCATATTTTTGCCGATTCCGGAATAACAAGAAAAAACTGGATAGTACCTTTTGCGAAGTACTATCCAGTCTTGTTTTCATTGTTTAATGATTCTCCCATGACTTCCAGACCTCGGGCTGATATCCCACGGTGGCCTGCCTGCCGTTCCGAACAATCGGAAGCTTCAGTACCCCCTGATTTTCCAGAATTTTATCCATGCGGCTGGACTCGGAAATATAGGTGATCAGTGCCAGCAGATCCTTCTGTTTACAATCTGGATCCAGGAGTTTTTCGTATCCGCCCACTGCCTGGCACACGGACTGCAGTTCTCCGCGGCTCAGTCCTTTTTCTTTCATATCAATGAACTGAAATCTGATGCCCCGCTCCTTGAAATAGCGTTCCGCTTTTCTGCTGTCCGCATTCTTTTTCGTTCCGAAAATCTGCAGGTTCATCCGTTCCTCCTTATCCAATCATCTTTATGCAATCATCCTTATTCAAACAGCGGTGTGGAGAAATACCGCTCTGCGGTATCCGGCAGGACGGTCACCACCGTCTTTCCTTTTCCCAGTTTCTTTGCCAGCGCCAGTGCTGCTGCCACATTGGTGCCGCTGGAAATGCCGCACATGAGACCTTCTTTTGAAGCCAGGTCTTTCGCGGTCTGCAGCGCCTCCTCATCGGTCACGATGAAGATATCATCATAAATCTTCTGATTCAGCACGCCCGGGATCACGCCGTCGCCGATGCCCATCTGCAGATGGGTTCCCACGCTGCCGCCGGACAGGATCGCTGCGTTTTCCGGTTCCACCGCCCAGATCTCGATCTGCGGATTCAGCGCTTTCAGCGTCTCCCCGATGCCGGTGATGGTACCTCCGGTACCGATGCCGGAGCAGAATCCGTCGATCGGACCTGCCACCTGCTCCAGGATCTCCAGTCCTGTGTGGTGTCTGTGCACCATCGGATTCGCTTTGTTTTCGAACTGCTGCGGCACGAAAACCTTCGGGTCGTACTCTGCCATCTGTGCTGCACGGTTCACGCATTCTTCAATACAGTCACCGATATTTCCGGCGTCATGCACCAGAATCACTTCCGCGCCGTAGTGCTCCACCAGCATTTTCCGCTCATGGCTGACGGAATCCGGCATAATGATGATCGTTTTGTACCCCTTCACTGCACCCACCAGTGCCAGGCCGATTCCCTGGTTTCCGCTGGTCGGCTCCACGATGACGGAATCCGGCTTCAGGATCCCGTCCTTCTCCGCCTGACAGATCATGTTATAGGCAGTTCTCGTCTTTATGGATCCTCCTACATTGAGTCCCTCGAATTTCACCAGCACCCGGGCATCTTCCGGGCCTGTCATGCGGTTCAGCTGGACGATCGGAGTATGTCCGATGGCATCTAATATATTCTGATAAATCATATTTCAGCTCCTTGCTCGCTTTTATTGATGTATTCGCAGAACTCGCTCACCGGGCAGTGCCCGCAGTCCGGCTTCCTGGCGTCACAGCACTGCCGTCCGTGGAAGATCAGGCTGTGATGCGTCCTGGACCACCGCTCCTGCGGAATGCGGTCCATCAGAGCGAGCTCCGTTTTCAGCACATCCTTTTCATGCACCAGACCGATCCGGTTGGCAACCCGGAACACATGAGTATCCACAGCAATCCGCTGCTGTCCGAAGCCTACAGAAAGCACCACATTGGCAGTCTTTCTTCCCACGCCGGGCAGTGCGACCAGCGCTTCATAGTCTTCCGGAACTTCTCCGTCATACTCGGCCGTCAGAACCTTCGCCATACCGATGATGTTCTTTGCTTTGGTCCGGTACATACCGATCCGCTTCAGGCATTCCTCGACATCCGAAACATCCGCCGCAGCCAGAGACGCCGGATCCGGATATTTTGCGAAGAGGGCCGGTGTCACCTGATTGACGCTCTTATCTGTGGTCTGCGCCGACAGAGCCACTGCAACGAGAAGCTGAAACACATTTTCATGGTGCAGCGCACATTCTGCGTCAGGATACTGTGCTTCCAGCCAGTCAAGAATTTCTTTGATATCTTCCTGTTTTACCATGTTTTCCTCCTGCTGCATGAAATGCATATTATATATACCCCGAATTCAGTATCTTGACGCTTTTTTTTCTGCGTGCTACAATAAAAAAGTAAATTGTATACAATTTTGACTAGAGGTGAAACAATGATCAATCTGGATTCCATTATTGATCCGTCGAAGGTGCAGAAGACGAAAGCGGAAAAAATTGAAGAAGAACTGAAAATCGATATTCTGACCGGGAAACTCCGCGCAGGTCAGCGTATTGTGGAGCAGAAGCTCTGTGACCGGTACGGTATCAGCAGAACACCGGTGCGTGAAATTCTGCGCCATATCGAGGCGGAAGGCCTGATCGAGACAATTCCCAATCGTGGCGCTTTCGTCCGGGGATTCACATCCCGGGAAATTGACGACTTTTTTCTTTTAAAAGCTCCGCTGGAAGTGCAGTGTGTCCGCTGGGCCGTCGATCGAATCACGCCGGAGGAGATGGATATGCTGGAGCAGATTTTTGAGTTTATGGAATTCTATACCATGAGCGGAGATCTGGATAAGATGATCCGGATCAACCACGGATTTGACGCGGCACTGTATCAGGCTTCGCATAATCCTGAGCTGGAAAAAACCCTTTCACGATATAATTTTTATCTGTATTATTCAAATCTTAATGTTCGTTATCCGATGAACTATCTGACCGTGGTTCTGGAAGAGCACCGGGCGATTTACGATGCGTTTCGAAACCATGATCCGGATGCCGGCGCAGAAGCCACGGAAATTCATATGCTGCGTACAATGATCCGGAGAGTCTAGTTCTCCTGCAGCGCACAGCAAAGCAGGCCATACAGCGAATCCGCTGCATGGCCTGCATCTGGAAGGTAATATAATGGTATTTATTTAAGGCATACCGCTCAGTCTGCCTTCTGCAGCATATCCTGCGTCCGGAAGGCCAGGTGTTCTTCCTCCCCTTCTCCTTCCGTTTCAATGATCACCCTGCCGCCGTCTACCAGTTCTCCGCGAATGATCATGGATGCGATTTCCGTTTCCACGTATTTCTGCAGATACCGTTTTACCGGACGGGCGCCATACTGTGGATCATAGGCTTCCTTCGCGATAAATTTCTTTGCTTCATCCGTCAGAACCAGACCCATGTTCCGATCTGACAGACGTTTCTCCAGCGATGCCAGAGACAGTTCAATAATTCTGCTGACCTGATCCATCGTAAGAGCTCCGAATACAATAATATCATCGATCCGGTTCAGGAACTCCGGACGGAAATAATTCTTCAGTTCACCGGTCACGTGTTCCTTCACATCTTCCGGAATGGTCCCGTCTTCCGTCATATGGTCGATCAGATAGCCGCTACCGATATTCGAAGTCATGATCACGATGGTGTTCTTGAAGTCCACCGTTCTGCCCTGATTATCCGTCAGACGGCCGTCATCCAACAGCTGCAGCAGAATATTGAACACATCCGGATGTGCCTTTTCTATTTCATCAAACAGAATGACGCTGTACGGTTTCCGCCGCACCGCTTCCGTCAGCTGACCGCCCTCATCATATCCGACATATCCTGGAGGCGCTCCAACCAGTCTGGAAACGGAATGCTTTTCCATGTACTCCGACATATCAATCCGGATAATGTTTTTCTCTGTATCAAACAGCGCCTCGGAAAGTGCCTTGGCCAGTTCCGTTTTTCCGACGCCCGTCGGTCCCAGGAAGATAAAGGAGCCGATCGGACGGTTTTCATCTTTCAGACCTGCCCGTGCCCGCAGGATCGCTTCGGATACCGCAGTCACGCCTTCATCCTGTCCGATGACCCGTCTGTGAAGGATCTCCGGCAGGCGCAGCAGCTTCTCCCGCTCTGTTTCCACCAGTTTCGCTACCGGTATGCCGGTCCATCCGGACACCACTTCAGCAATTTCCTCTTCTGTAACTTCCTCTTTCAGCAGACGTTCCCCGGATCCCGCGCTGCCTGTGCCGTCTCCGCCGGAGGCTTTCGCTTTTTCCTCCTCCAACTTCTTTTCCAGTTCCGGCAACGTTCCGTATTTCAGCTGCGCCAGTTTCTCCAGATCATACTTCCGTTCAGCCTCTTCCATCTGATGTTTCACTTCTTCGATCTGCTGTTTGGTCGCCTTGACTTCTGCAATACCTTTCTTCTCATTCTCCCACTGAGCACGCATCGAGGCATTTTCTTCTTTCAGCGCCGCAAGTTCTTTTTCCAGGGCTTCCAGCCGCGCTGCGGACCCTTTATCCGTTTCCTTGCTCAGCGCCTGCTTTTCAATTTCCAGCTGCATGATCTTCCGGCTGATTTCATCCAGTTCCGTCGGCATACTGTCGATTTCCGTACGGATCCTTGCCGCCGCTTCATCCATCAGGTCGATGGCCTTATCCGGAAGGAACCGGTCTGTAATATACCGGTCAGACAAAGTTGCACATGCGATCAGCGCGCTGTCTGTGATACGGACACCATGATGGATTTCAAACCGTTCTTTCAGTCCACGGAGAATCGATACCGTGTCCTCAACCGACGGCTGATCCACCAGGACCTTCTGGAAACGGCGTTCCAGAGCCGCATCTTTTTCAATATATTTCCGATACTCGTCCAGCGTCGTTGCACCGATACAGTGCAGTTCCCCTCTGGCCAGCTTCGGTTTCAGCAGATTTCCCGCATCCATAGATCCTTCGGTGCGTCCTGCGCCGACTATATTGTGAATTTCATCAATGAACAGAATAATTCTGCCTTCTGATTTTTCGACTTCATTCAGAACCGCTTTCAGACGTTCCTCAAATTCACCGCGGAATTTTGCTCCGGCGATCAGTGCACCCATATCCAGAGCAAAGATGGTTTTGTCCTTCAGTCCTTCCGGCACATCACCGTTCAGAATCCGCTGTGCCAGTCCTTCTACGACTGCCGTTTTACCAACGCCAGGCTCACCGATGAGAACCGGATTGTTCTTTGTTCTTCTGCTCAAAATCTGGATTGCATGACGGATTTCCGCATCACGGCCGATCACAGGGTCAAGCTTTCCTTCCCTTGCCATTTCCACAAGGTCACGTCCGTACTTGTTCAGCGCATCATAGTTATCCTCCGGATTCTGGCTGGTAACCCGCTGATTTCCCCTGACTTTGGACAGTGCTTCCAGAAACGCATTGGATGTGATCCGGTATTTGGAAAAGATCTTTGCACTCGGCGTGCCCCTTTCGTCAAGCAGTGCGAGATACAGATGCTCCACACTGACATATTCATCCTTAAACTGTTCCGCTTTTTTCTCAGCATTCAGCAGAAGCTGATTCAGGCGGCGTGAAGCATACATATTATCTGCAGCGCCGGATACCTTCGGAAGTTTCTCAAGTTCCTCCTCCAGATCGCCGATCATCGCAGAAGTGTCCACATTCATGTATTTCAGCAGCTTGCCGATGAGCCCGTCCTGCTGCTGAAGCAGAGCCATGTGCAGATGCTCACATTCCAGAACCTGATGTCCTTCGGAGATGGCGATATTCTGGCTGTCCATAATCGCCTGCTGCGCATTCTGCGTATATTTTTCTATATTCATAAAATCACCCCTTCTCTGATTTCATGTTATCCTTTACCTTACAGATACTATCATATACCTGGATCATCAAAAAGTAAAGCACTTTTTAGCACTCTTCTTAGTAGAGTGCTGATAATTCATCTTTTCTTCACAGAAATGACAAAAACACGTTCGATTTGGGGCACCTGTCTGCGTCCCGAATCGAACGTGCTCTGTGATTCATCTATTTTTCCTGTTCCGGATCGACTTTCATCATGCGGTAGCCCACACCAATATGGGTCTGAATATACTGCGGCGAGTCTGGAGACGGTTCCAGTTTTTTCCGAAGTGTAGCCATGAAAACCCGCAGAGAGGCCACATCATTTTCCCAGCTTCTCCCCCAGATATTCTGAGTAATATAGGTATGCGTCAGCACTTTCCCCACATTTTTGCAAAGAAGGCACAGCAGCTTGTATTCAATCGGTGTAAGATGCAGTTCTTTTCCGTCCAGATATGCGCAGCCGCTGGCATAGTCAACGGACAGTTTCCCGTTATGAAATACAGAGCCGGCTGTCAGCATTTCTGATGCCATATAGGAAAGTCTGCGCTGTGTCACCCGGAGTCGTGCCAGAAGTTCCTCTACAGAAAACGGTTTCGTCAGATAATCATCGGCGCCGGCATCCAGCGCTTCGATTTTATCTTCATCCTCGCTTCTGGCACTGATCACGATGATCGGCAGATTGGACCAGGACCGGATGTTGCGTATCACATCCACTCCGTCCATGTCCGGCAGCCCCAGATCCAGAAGCACAATCTCCGGATTATGTGAGGAAGCCTCCAGTATAGCGGATTCACCATCCGCTGCGACCAGATACCGGTAGTCATTAGTTTTTAATGTTGTCGTGATCAGATTGCGGACCGGCGCATCATCTTCCACAACCAGAATCAAAGGTTTATTCATGCAGCTCCACCTCCCCTGCAGGTAACGTAAATGTGAAAACAGTGCCATGGGGCACATTGTCCGCAACACGAATCGTGCCGCCATGTGCCGTGATAATCGACTTGCACAGAGCCAATCCCAGTCCCATGCTTCTGCGACTGTCAGCAACTTTATTGGCTCCGCTGTAGAACATATCAAAAATCCGCGGTTTCTGCTCATCCGGTATGCCTGGTCCGTTATCCGAAACAGACACTTCCACAAGTTTTCCTCTCTTTTCGGTATGTATCTCAATCACAGAACCCGGCTGTGTATACTTGATCGCGTTATCCACCAGATTAATGACAACCTGGACAATCAGCTTCGCATCAATCTGAACCAGCGTCAGCTCTTCTCCGCTGGTCACACGGATCGTATGTTCCTTGCTCTTGCGATCAATATGAAGAAGCGCCTCATCGATCACCTCATCCATCAGTTCTGCAGACTGATTCAGATTCATTTTCCCCGAATCGATCCGGGTCACAGCCAGAAGATTCTCAACCAGATTAATCAGCCACATGGAATCGTCGTAAATATCTGTAAATATCTGCATTCTGTTCTTCTCATCCATCTTCTGGTAATTAGCAAGAAGATTGCTTGCATTGCCGGAAATAGAAGTCAGAGGCGTTCTCAGATCGTGAGAAATCGCACGCAGAAGATTGGCGCGCAGCTGCTCATTCCTGGCCAGAATCGCGGCTTCTTTCTTTTCCTGTGCATTCCGGATACTCTCCAGTGCCAGCGCGCACTCGCCCAGTATGGACAGCAGCACGCTGTTCACGAAAGAATCCAGCGGAGTATCGTCCATTGCGATTCCTACCACACCATAAACCTTCTGATTCAGGCGGATCGCCAGATACAGGCATCTGGCGCTGGCCAGTGTATCGGTCGTGGCACCGGCATGCTTGTTGTTTTTCAGTACCCAGTATGCAACGGCCTCTTCATTTTCAGAAAGAAGAACCGAATCCGGAAGCGGTATGGTGTGACCATCCGGTTCTGTCCGGTAAATCTTCGGCGTCATCAGCTGTTTCCCATCCGACGGATAAATGACCAGATCCCGCTTCAGCAGCTTGATCATCTGTCCGGCAGCTGCTTTCATCACTTCCGGTTCTTCATCCTCCTTCTGCAGAAGCTGGTTCGTCTCAAAAAGAATTTTTGTGCGAAAAGCCGCCTGCGCCGACTGGCGGGCATTATCCCGCAGTTTTGCTGCAAGGGTTCCCGTGAGCAGTGCGGCGAAAAACATGATGGCAAACGTCATATAATATCCGGGATCAACAAACTGGAAGGTAAACCGCGGGATCGTAAAGAAGAAATTAAATACCAGCACGCTGATCACCGAAGCCAGAAGACTGCAGAGCCTTCCTGTCGTAATCACGGAGACAATCAGTACACCGAGAATATATACCGTAACAATATTCGCTTCGGTAAAGCCCATGGAATAAAACCCGTATCCCAGCAGCGTTGTGATCAGAAGCACCAGGATCGTCTTGCAGATATCCATAACCGGCATGAAAAAAAATTTTGCTGTTTTCCGCCGCTGTGTCCGACAGGATCCGGAATGTTCCGAATCCTGTATCACATGAATGTCGAGATTCTGTGCCATGGAGATCAGACGTTCTGTCAGTGTCGGCTTGCTGAAAAATCTTCGTTTCCGTATGCTGCTCCGGCCGATCACAATCTTTGATACACCGGACAGTTTGGCAAATTCCGCGATCTGATACGGGATATCCGATCCATAGGTCGTTTCAATCGTCGCGCCGAGCTGTTGCGCCAGCCGCATATTTTCCCGAAGCCGTTTCCGGTCTGCTTCGTTCATGGCATCAATGTCCGGTGTCTCTACATACAGTGCCGTGAAGCTGCCGCGGAATGCATTTGCCATGCGGGCCGCCGCACGGATGATTTTTCCGTTTGACGGTGAGGAGGAAAGACAGACCAGAATATGCTCATCGGTATGGTAGTCGCTGCGGCTCTGTATTCTTGCGCTTTCTGTCCGCAGATTCACCCGGTCTGCACAGCGCCGAAGCGAAATCTCACGAAGGGCAGTCAGGTTTTCCAGCGTGAAGAAATTCGATGCAGCCCGAGCAGCCTGCTCCTGCCCGTATATCTGTCCTCCCGCAAGCCGGTCCAGCAGATCTTTCGGCTCGATATCGACCAGCTCCACCTGATCCGCCTGATCAAACACCACGTCCGGAATTCTTTCCCTAACCATAACACCGGTAATCGAGGCGACTGTGTCGTTCAGGCTCTCCAGATGCTGCACATTCACGGTTGTATATACATCAATCCCAGCTTTCAGAAGTTCCTGCACATCCTGATAGCGCTTGGCATGCCGGCTTCCTTCCGCATTCGTATGCGCCAGTTCATCCACAAGAATCAGCTGAGGTTTCCGATCCATGGCGGCATCAAGATCAAATTCTCCCAATTCAATTCTGCCATGGCGGACCCTGCGTGTCTTCAGGCACTCCAGTCCCTCTAGAAGCGCTGAAGTCTGCGGACGAGCATGGGGCTCAATATATCCTGCAACTACATCGATACCACGTTCTTTCACCTGATGAGCAGCCTGAAGCATCGCATAGGTCTTGCCGACACCGGCAGCATATCCGAAAAATATTTTCAGTTTTCCTTTTGTTTCCCCTGCGCTCTCTTCTGCCTGATTCTCCTGAATCGCTTTCAGAAGCTGATCCGGGTTCTGTCTTTCTGTTTCCATAAGTTTCGTCGAGTAGACAGTCTCGACACTCCTTTTAGTATCTCTATGTGAAAGGCTTGCCTACTGCCCCTTACAGAACCGTACGTGCAGTTTTCCCGCATACGGCTCTTCAAATCAACGTCGGTTTCCAGTTCCAAATATCCGTTGTCAGGTGTGGTTCTTTTACATAATAATTCCATACATGCAGGAATTTTTCATATCTGAATTTTCCTTTCTGGTCTCTGCGATTTAGGATTCGATATGTTGCAAACTTTACATATTTCCAGAATCCCTGTATCGCATGATAGTTTCCACTGACTCCGTAATAATTGTAATGTCCCGCCAACGATAGGTTGATTAACTTCATAGTGTCTGCAACCGGTTTCGTCAGCCTAGTCTTAAGCCATGCCTTTACTGCCTGCTTCTTCATTTTCAATTTCTTCTTACTGGTTCTTACTCCAAGGCGGTATTTTCCACCCCTCGTCTTTGTATTAAAGAATGTAAATCCCAAAAAGTCGAAATCCTCCTTTGTCCCTTTGAAGCGTCCTATCGGCAAGATTCTGGTCTTGTCCTCTGCCACTTCCAGTCCAAATTTTGCAAGCCGTGCTCTTAATAATTCAAGTACCTTGAAAGCCTCTTCTTCATATTGAAACATCATCAGAAAATCATCTGCATAACGTACGTAGTATATTTCGCCTTTTGCGTGTTTCTTAAGCACATATTCAAACCACAGATCCAGCACGTAGTGCAAATATACGTTTGCAAGTATTGGCGAAATCTGTCCGCCTTGCGGTGTTCCCTTGTCACTTTCCTGTATGGTTTCATTTTCCATGATTCCAGATTTGAGGAATCTGCTGATATACCGCAGAAAGTTCTTGTCTGCAATATCATGCTCCAGAAACTTCATTAGCCATTTCTGGTCAAGGTTGTCGAAGAATCCTTTGATGTCAGCATCGAGTACATAATTCACTTTCTTCGTCATAATGGTCTGGTTGATATATTTTACAGCATTATGCGCTCCTCGATTCGGTCTGAACCCATAGGAACAATCCAGAAATCGTGGTTCGTACACATCGTTTAATATTTCTGCCATTACACTTTGAACCAGCCTGTCTTCATAAGCAGGAATCCCCAGCGGACGCATTTTCCCATTGGGTTTGGGGATGTAGGTGCGACGTACTGGCTGTTCGCTAAACTTTACCAGAGCAGGAATTTCACCCGCTTATATTTCAAGCGCCGAACTGGCGCACCTCTCGGGACTGATTATAGCATGTCCCTGTCTTTTTTTCTACTGTTATCTTCCGCCAGCCACTGCTGATTTCGATCCAGAAAACGGTCAAGCTGCTTAATCAAAAAATATCCGAAAACGAAAGCTGCCGCCATCAGTCCGGTTAAAAGCAGATCTTCCATTTTCCCACCTCCTGACAGTGAAATTCACGCAGGGATTATAATCGGAAGCACTTCTGCAGATCCTTATCTTTTCCCAGTGCAAACAGTGAATCACCGGCATCCAGCATCTGGTCCGCCGTGATGGAAAAGAGCAGTTTCCCGTTCTTTTTCAATCCGATAATATTCACATTGTATTTTTTTCGCACATCAATCTGTCCGATGCTCTTTCCGATCCAGTCATGGGGAACCGGCACCTCCAGCATGGCATGTTCGTTATCCAGTTCCACAAAATCCAGAATATTGCTGGCGCTGCATCGAAGAGCTGTCCATTTGGCCATCTGCTTTTCCGGATACACGACTTTATCTGCACCATTGCGCAGAAGGAACTTTTCCTGTACATCACGGGATGCCCTGGAAATCACCATTTTCGCACCCATTTCTTTCAGAAGCGATGTGGTTTCCAGCGAGCTCTGAAAATCATTCCCGATGGCCACAATACACACATCATAATTCCGGATTCCAAGGGATTCCAGAAAGTCTGCATTCGTGCTGTCCCCGATCTGTGCACTGGTCACAAAAGGAAGCACCTCATTCACTTTTTCTTCATCATAGTCAACCGCCATAACCTGATGCCCCATCTGATTCAGGTTCAAGGCAATATGTTTTCCGAATCTTCCAAGCCCGATTAAAAGAATGGATTTCATGATAACCTACCTCCTCTATCCAACTGTAATTTTTTCAAGCGGCAGTTTCGAGACATTTTTCTGTGTGCCCGAAAGTACTGCAAATATCAAAGTGAGACCGCCGACACGCCCGAAGAACATCAGGCCGATCAGAACCGAACAGGAAAAAGCGCCGAGGCCCGGTGTGATTCCAAGCGAAAGCCCGACGGTCCCGATCGCAGATGCTGTCTCAAAGAAACAGGTGCCGACCGGCAGATTTTCTGCGGAACTGATCAGAATGCCGCCTGTCAGACATAAGGTCACATACATCAGTAAAATGGTAGATGCATTTTTTGCCACGTCATTGTCAATCCGCCGTCCGAAGAAATGGACATACTCTTTCCTGGAAAACGTTGCAGCGGCTGTAGCAAAAAGAACTGCAACCGTTGTGGTTTTCATTCCTCCCGCCGTCGATCCCGGGGATCCTCCGATCAGCATCAGCACAATCATCAGGAACTGTCCTCTCTGGCTGAACTGCGTCAGATCTTCTGTATTGAATCCGGCAGTCCGCGGCGTCACAGACTGAAATACAGAAGCCAGTATTCTTTCGTTTTCCGGCAGCATTGAAAATTCACAGAAATAAAAATAAACTGCCGGCAGGATAAGCAGTATTGCCGTCATGCTGAGAATTACTTTGCTCTGCATCCGGTATTTATGGATTTTCCAGCGGTTAGTGCGGATGTCATCCCAAGTGAGGAAACCTATGCCTCCCGTTATAATCAGACACAGAATTGTGACGCAGATCACAGGATTCTGTGCGTAACTGGTCAGGGAGGAAAACTCTCCCCGGCTTCCCATCAGATCAAAACCTGCATTGCAGAACGCTGATACAGCATGGAACAGTGCCATCCAGACTCCCTTTTTTCCGAAATCTCTGCAGAATTCTGGCGCCATAATCGCAGCTCCTAGGAGTTCAATCAGCAGAGTGGATCGTATAATAAACCCGGTGAGCCGGACAATGCCTCCCACTTTCGGTGCTGCGATAGCCTCCTGCATCGTACTTCGCTGCATCAGGGAGATTTTTCTACCTGAAATAATCGTAAAAGACGCCGCAACCGTAATGACACCCATTCCTCCAATCTGGATCAGAAGCAGAATCACCATCTGTCCGAATACAGACCAGTATTCGGCAGTGTCATGCAGAACCAGACCGGTCACGCAGACTGCTGAAGTGGAGGTAAACAGTGCATCCAGAAAAGATGCATGTCCGTTTTCTCTGCAGGAGACCGGAAGCATCAACAGAACCGTTCCCAGCAGTATGATACCGGAAAACCCGAGGATAATGATCTGAAATGATGTTAGCCTTTTCTTCCCGACGAAAAAAGCACTCATAGGTCCAAAAACTCCTTTACGCCCCTTAATCTTTTCTTAATCTCATATCATGATACGTCAGATTGAATAAAGAGCGTAAAAGAGAATTTTATTTTCCATTAAGACCGTATTAAGATGGAACTCAACTTCCTCAGATGTTATATAATACCGTCCAGCATCAGATTCACTTTCAGCACGTTAACGGTTTTCTCTCCGAACAGGCCCAGGAATTTTCCCTCTGTACAAGCATCTACTATGTTCTGTACCTCCTCTTCCGTTTTTCCTCCCGCCTTTGCAATCCGCGGAATCTGATACTGCGCAGCTGCTGGAGAGATGTGTGGATCCAGCCCGCTTCCGGAACAGGTCACCAGATCAACGGGAATCGCCTCTTCGTCTGCGTCCGGATTTGCCGCTTTCAATCTTCTGACCCTTTCCTTCACCAGCGCAGCGTATTCTTCACTGGCAGGAGACAGGTTGGACGGGGACGCATACATCATCGGATTTCCCTCTTTATCCTGGAATGTAGAAGCATCCAGGTTCATGATCCTGCCCCACATATGAGCATCATCCGTGAATTGCTGTCCCAGGAGCGCACATCCATACTTCTTACCATTCACCTCAATTATGCTGCCGTTTGCCTGATCCGGAAAAATCAGCTGCGCAATCCCTGTAACCACGCCGGTATACAGAATGCCGCAGATGACCGTTAAAATCAGGAACAATGCCGCTGCTTTCGGCAGAACAGACTTTAGTTCTTTCATTATAATCCCCCCTTTATACCAGACCTGTCGCAGCAAGAAGCAGGTCAATCAGCTTGATAAAAATGAATGGTGCCGCCAGTCCTCCAAGGCCATAGACCAAAAGATTTCGTGACAGAAGTTTTCCTGCAGAAACCTCACGATATTTTACACCTTTCAGGGCAAGCGGGATCAGTGCAACGATGATCAGCGCATTATAGATGATTGCAGAAAGAACAGCACTCATCGGTGAAGCCAGATTCATGATATTCAGTGCAGAGAGCCCTGGATATAAGCCCATAAACAGTGCCGGAATAATGGCGAAATATTTTGCCACATCATTCGCGATAGAAAATGTTGTCAGGCTGCCCCGCGTCATCAGTAGCTGTTTTCCGATCTGCACAATCTGAATCAGCTTCGTTGGAGAAGAATCAAGGTCAACCATGTTTCCTGCTTCTTTTGCAGCTTGCGTTCCACTGTTCATGGCAACTGCCACATCGGCCTGCGCCAGTGCTGGCGCATCATTTGTTCCGTCTCCGGTCATGGCAATCAGATGTCCTTTGGACTGGAAATCCCGAATCATCGTCAGCTTTCCCTCCGGTGTCGCTTCCGCCAGTGAAGAAAGCTGTGCTGCATCGGCCAGTTCCGATATCTCAGTTCCATCAACCGGTATCAATTCAGATGCCTGCCGGTTTCCGAGAGTAATCGTTCCAGTCTTATCCAGAAGCAGCACATCTACATCTCCTGCAGCTTCGATCGCTCTGCCGCTCATGGCCAGCACATTCGCCTGATTCAGACGGGACATGCCGGCAATTCCAATAGCAGAAAGCAATGCTCCAATGGTCGTCGGTGCGAGACAGACCAGAAGAGCAACCAGCGTTGTTACAGAAGTCGGATTTTCGATTCCAGCCTGTTTTGCAGAAAAAATGGAATACGTATAAAGGGAAACGGTAACCAGAATAAATATTATAGAAAGCGCGATAAGAAAAATCTGCAATGCAATCTCATTGGGTGTCTTTTTTCTGGATGCGCCCTCGACCATGGCGATCATCTTATCCATAAAGCTGTTGCCCTGCTCACTGGTTACACGTACAATAATCCAGTCTGAGAGGACTGTTGTCCCTCCTGTTACTGCACTCCGGTCTCCGCCGGCTTCGCGGATTACCGGTGCTGACTCACCGGTAATCGCACTTTCATCGACAGAAGCAGCGCCCTCTATGATTTCGCCATCTGCCGGAATCTGTTCGCCGGATTTTACTATGACAATGTTTCCCTTTTTCAGTGAAGCTGATGGCACCGTTTCAATCTTGTCCTTTTCTGCTGCGGATGGAATCCGGCGCGCATCGACGTCTTTCCTGGATGCCCGTAGCGCATCTGCCTGTGCTTTTCCCCTTCCTTCCGCAATAGCCTCCGCAAAGTTTGCAAACAGGCAAGTAAACCAGAGTATCACTGCAATTGCCAGCGTATATCTGCCAGGCGCATCCTGAATGCCAAACAGTGATACAATCCACAGGGATGTGGTCAGTATGGCAGAAACATAAACCAGAAACATGACCGGATTTTTCATCTGCGTTCTGGGATTCATTTTTATCATCGATTCTTTCATTGCCCGCAGGATCATTTTTCTGTCGGCAAATCCTCTGTCTTTTCTTTTCTTTTTCATTTACGCTCATTCATCATACCCTCCCTTTATGCCATGCTGCCGAAGAACTCCGCAATCGGACCCAGCGCAAGGGCCGGGAAAAAGCTGAGTGCGCCGACCAGAAGCACGATAAAGATCAGCAGAAATACAAACATTGCATTTGTAGAGGAAAACGTTCCTGCCGTGACTGCGATTTTTTTCTTATTCGCAAGGCTTCCCGCAATCTCAAGTGTTCCGATAATCGGAAGGAATCGTGCAATCAGCATGACAATACCGATAGTCACATTCAGGAACATCGTGTTTGCATTGAATCCGGCAAATGCAGATCCGTTATTACCGCCTCCGGAGCTGTATGCGTAAAGCATTTCTGAAAATCCATGCGCACCGGAATTATTCAGACTGTCTGCAACGGAAGGGACCACCGCAGCAATTCCGCTGCCGATCAGAATTACAATCGGTGTGGCCAGACATACCAGAACAGCCCACTTCATTTCAAACGGTTCGATTTTTTTGCCCAGGAATTCCGGTGTTCTGCCAACCATCAGACCGGCAATGAATACCGTCAGAATTGCAAAAGCAAGCATGCCATACAGTCCGCATCCGGTTCCTCCGAAAATCACTTCTCCCAGCTGCATCAGAAGCATCAGAATCATGCCGCCAAGCGGCGTATAGCTGTCATGCATGGAGTTCACGGAACCGTTGGACGCACAGGTTGTAAATACCGCCCATGTGGACGATGCAGCGATCCCGAATCTGGTTTCTTTTCCCTCCATATTGCCTCCGGACTGATCGACTGCTGACAGATTGACCGCTCCATCCTGCGCCAGCTGCGGCGTTCCGTTCTGTTCGCAGACACTGACAACTGCCAGGCTGACACACAGGCATATGAACATCGCCATGAAAACAGCCACGCCCTGCTTTTTATTCTTTAAAGCGGATCCAAATGTAAAGCAGAGAGCTGCCGGAATCAGCAGAATGGAAATCATCTCAACCAGATTGGTAAATGCATTCGGATTTTCCAGAGGATGTGCAGAATTCACTCCCATAAATCCGCCGCCATTGGTCCCGCTCTGTTTAATCGCAACCTGGCTTGCAGCCGGTCCCATCGGAACGAATTCTTCCGTAATAATCTTCGCATTCTCGACCACCTTTCCTTCTGCAGTAACAGTACCTGCATCTGGATCAATCTCTGCATTTTCGATGATCTCTCCGTCCTCACTGACCGCAATCGGCTCCAGAAGACTGACCGCATCGGCTCCTTTCAGATTCTGAATCACGCCGCCGCCAGCCAGCAGCAGCGAGATTACCAGATTCAGCGGAAGGAGAATGTGGATGATGATTCTTGTCATATCCACCCAGAAACTGCCCAGTCCCTCTTCTTTCACCTTCATGAATCCCCGAATCATGGCAAACAAAACGGCTATACCAGCTGCAGCCGAAACGAAGTTCTGCACGGTCAGCCCAAGAGCCTGTGTCAGATAGCTCAAGGTGGATTCCCCGGAATACGCCTGCCAGTTTGTGTTCGTTACAAAGCTTGCCGTCGTGTTAAAGGCAAGGTCCCATTTTACGCCAGGAAGTCCCTGCGGATTACCCGGAAGAAATCCCTGCAGAAGCTGTAGCAGAAAAAGGAATACAAAACCAGCTGCAGAAAAAGCAAGTACACACAGGATATACCTTTTTGCATTCATCTGCTCGTCTTCCCGGATGTGCAGCACTTTATACACTGCAAGTTCACATGGTCGCAGAATCAGGCTGAGAAAAGTCTTTTCTCCTTCCATTACTTTTTTTATATAGTTTCCCAGCGGGATCGCCAGAACGATCAGTACCGCGAGATACAGAACATATTTCATTACGCTTATCATGCCTTGTCATCTCCTTTCATCAAGATGTAAAAATACCACAGCAGCATTGCCGCAGCACACAGACCAAGAATCAGTATCATTCCTTTCATCCTGTTCCGACTCCTTCCATATTCAGCAGTTATCCGAAAAGCAACGCAATCGGAAAAGTGAGAAGTATTGTGCCAAGACAGACACAGAGCAGTGCGAAAAGTGGAGTGCCGATAAATATCAGCAGAATCCCGATTGCCGGATGTCTCCATACAAACTGTTCCGCACAGCTGTCTATCTTTCGCTCTGTTTTCCGAATTGTATTCAGCACATGGATCATCTGTTCTGACTTCCTTTCCTCCTGCGGTTTTTCGTTTTTTTCTACCGAAAAGGATACTGCATCATGCATAAATATGGGAAAAAGAGTTTCCGCCAGGAATAAAGATTTAGTAAAATTAAAGAAGAGAATAAAAAAACAGATGACCTGCAATTTCTGCAAATCATCTGTTTTCACGCTTATGGTGGTCTGTAACGGGCTCGAACCGCTGACATTCTGGTTGTGACCCAGACGCTCTCCCAGCTGAGCTAACAGACCATGTCCAGCGAACATTAAATATTATAGACCCATCGGGCAGAAAAATCAAGAGGAGTTCCTGTTTTTTTCTAAAAACACTTCGCTTTTCCTTCTTTTTCTCGTTTCAGCGTTTTGAGATATGCTTTCTGAGCCGGTGTGATACGGCAGCTCTCAATGGCTTTCTGAATAGCTTTATTCTGTGTCCACGGATCCAGCCGCGGTTCTTCTATATAAGGAAGAACCGCTTCATACTGATATGCCAGTGCCGTGGCGAAATACCAGGCAATCATCATATTGACATAATATGCTTCAGACCGCACTCCAGCAACCATATCAGCATAGCAGATTTCGAAATTCTCCTTCAGATAATAGTCCATCAGCATTTTTATTCCGAACCGGATCGTATAGGTATGATCGGATGCAATCCACAATTCAATATGCGGCAGCAGCTGATCACGATGTTTCTCAAAAGTCTTCGGCTTTATCATGTCACAGGTCGCCCAGTTGTCGATGTATGGAAGAAAGCGTTCGATTTCTGCAATGCACTGCGCAAAATCATTTCTCCCGCAAAGGATCACCCCGTGCATATTATCTTCATCATAATACGGATGCGGCAGGTCAGAAAGAAAGTCCTCCGCCAGATCCGGATCGTTCTGCATGATTTCTTTTGCCAGCCTGCGAAGCTGAGGCATACGGACTCCAATCACTTTCTGCGGATCCACGTTCGGCATAAGCCTGCACTGAAACTCTTTATATGACAGGTCCTGCAGCGCTGTCAGTCTTCGGCGTATCTCCCGTTCCGCCTGATTCATCTTTCACCCCCGCTTTCAGTCAGAAAAGAAGCAGATTGTAGAAAAAGCTGCTTACCGGCCCGATGATTTTATCCGTGATATTAAAAATAATCAGAAGCATAAGGATCGCAAATCCACTGTTATATACTTTCCAGTACCAGTCATATTTCTGAAGATTGAAAATCTGTGTCAGAATCCCGAATCCGTCCAGCGGAGGCACCGGAAGCAGATTAAATACCATCAGCACAATATTGATGGCAAACACATAGATCAGAATATCCATCAGCACCGGACCGATTCCTGTAGAAAGAAGTCCGGAGGCTCCGTAGAATATGCCTTTGACCACAAAAGATGTGATCAGCGCCAGAAGGAAATTCATAGCAACCCCGGCAATGGAGACAAGAAACTCATCTCTTCTTCTGTGCTTGTAATAATTCGGGTTGATCTGAACAGGCTCGCCCCATCCGAATCCTGCAACCAGCAGAGCGATAAAGCCTACCGGGTCCAGATGATGTGCCGGGTTCAGGGAGAGTCTTCCCTGCAGTTTTGGCGTCGGATCTCCCAGCCAGTAAGAGACATAGCCATGAGCAGCCTCATGGAATGTCAGCGCGATGAGAATACCCGGCAGGCTGACCAGTGTATCGTAAACCCAGCCGGACAGGCTCTGACCGGAGTGAAGCAGCCGGTTTACGACCATTACGACTAGAATAATCAGAATGGCAGGGTTCACATTTCGAAACAGATTCTGAAAACGGTTGTTCATTTTTTCAGTATACCCCTCTCTATTTTTGTTTTCTGAATATTTTATCACATTTTTGGGTGTTGTGAAATATAAATATAATAAAATACGTCTGACAATTTGTCCTATGTGGCAGATTCTCGGGCATGAAAGGTGGTTTTTTATGGATACATCCCTGTTCTGTATTGACGTATACACGGTGAGCGAGGGTGACACCCTGTATTCGATCGCAGAGAAATACGATCTGCCGGTCAGTCTGCTGATGAAAGTGAACGGAATCGACAATCCGTATAACCTGCAGATTGGTCTTCGCCTCTGCATTCCCGGAACGGAAGATCAGCTTCCGAAACCTTCCTCATCCTGCACCAAAACACATACGGTTGTTCCGGGTGATACATTATACTTAATTGCAAAAATGCACGGGATCAAACTGGATGCGCTGATGCGGGCGAATCCGTCCATGGATCCGTACAATCTGCTTGTGGGTACGAAACTCTGCATCCCGGAATAAGCCATTTCCCCGAAGGACTGACCGATGTCAGTCCTTTTTCCATATTATGCAGTGCTGCTTCTGTATTTTTCATTGACGGAATTCTCCGAAAAGGATAAAATAATATTCGGATCTAAAAGATTCGGATTTAAATTGAAATAATGTTTTCAGGAGGTGGAGTACGATGCCACAGCTTTCAACCAGAACCAACAGCTTCACCGATTCGGTCATTCGAAGAATGACCCGGATCGCTTTGAAATATCATGCGGTCAACCTGTCACAGGGTTTTCCGGATTTCCAGCCGCCGCAGCAGATTCTCGACCGGCTGGCAGAAGTTACACATGAAGATTATAACCAGTATGCCATCACATGGGGCGCGCAGAATTTCCGTGAGGCGCTGGCTGCCAAGCAGTCACGTCGAATGGGGCGTTCCATCGATCCCAACCGCGAGATCGTCGTCACCTGCGGCAGCACGGAAGCCATGATGGCTGCCATGATGACCGCAACCAATCCGGGAGATAAAGTCATCATTTTCTCTCCATTTTATGAAAATTACGGAGCGGATACGATCCTTTCCGGTGCTGAGCCGATTTATGTTCCCCTCTACCCGCCGGAATTCAGTTTTCACGTGGACGAGCTGGAAGCCGCTTTCCGGCAGCATCCAAAAGCCCTGATCCTCTGCAATCCTTCCAATCCATGCGGCAAGGTATTTACCCGCGGGGAACTGCAGATCATCGCTGATTTTGCAGAAAAGTACGATACATTCGTCATTACGGATGAGGTCTACGAGCACATCGTGTATGAACCGTATGAGCATGTTTATTTTGCTTCTCTTCCGGGCATGTGGGAACGAACCATTTCCTGCAGCTCTCTGTCCAAGACCTATTCCATCACCGGGTGGCGTCTTGGATATATCATCGCACCGCCCCACATCATTGAGGCCGCCAAGAAAGTCCACGACTTTCTCACTGTCGGCGCGGCTGCACCGCTTCAGGAAGCTGCTGTAGTCGGTCTGAATTTCGATGATACCTATTATGAAGCGCTTCAGCAGAAATACACTCATAAACGTGATCTGTTTCTGCACGGTCTGGACGATCTTCATATCGCCCATACTACACCGCAGGGTGCATATTATGTGCTTCTGGATATTGCCGAATTCGGCTTTGAAAGCGATCTGGAGTTCTGTGAAGTCATGGCCCGTGACGTAGGTGTGGCAGCCGTCCCTGGATCCAGTTTTTTCCGTGAAGACGTAAATCATCTGATCCGTCTCCATTTTGCGAAAAAGGATGATACTCTGAATGAAGCCTTAAACCGTCTGGCAGACCTCCGGAAGAAGATTCTGCCTCGAAAATAGATTTTGTGAAGAAAGGACACAGAAAAAAGTGAACGAAAAACGGAAACGCATCTTTACCATCATACAGGTCGGAAATCTGTCAGATATTCCAAGCCGGGCATATGACTATGCACTTATTGCTGCAGTATTGTTCAATTTGTTTCTTGCCATCTTTGAAACGTTTCCGGTCTCTGTGCCCTACCGTACCTTCATGCACGTGACAGAAACTCTGACGGTTCTGTTTTTTACCGTGGATTATCTGCTGCGGATCTGGACCGCTGACTATTACTACGCAAGTCTGGGTCAGACGATGCCTGCAGGCCGTGCACGGCTTCACTTTATCTTTTCCTGGGTAGGTCTGGTGGATTTTCTGTCCTGCATCCCGTTCTTTCTTCCGCTTGGCGGCGGTGTCCTCCGCCTTTTCCGGATTATCCGGATCCTGCGGGTCTTCCGGATCCATCACTATGCGGATCCGCTGCACGTGATCGGCGACGTGCTGAATAAAAAGAAAGGTCAGCTCCTCTCTTCTTCGTTTATCGTTTTAATTCTCATGACGGCTGCATCTCTCCTGATGTACAATCTGGAACATGAGGCGCAGCCGGAAGCCTTTGCCAATGCCTTTTCCGGATTCTGGTGGGCTGCCAATACGCTTCTTACCGTCGGGTATGGCGATATTGTCCCTGTCACTCTGGCCGGAAAGATCTGCGGGACCTTCCTGACATTTCTCGGTGTGGGCATGGTTGCTATCCCCACCGGTATTCTTTCTGCCGGATTCATGGAGCAGATGGAAAGTCTGCGGCAGAATCCGGATACACCGGCGACGGATCATTCCGTTGCAGAAGGCGTATCAGCAGAAGATTCCTTCCAGTATTGTCCATACTGCGGGCATAAACTTCCGTGATCGGTGATCGGTTTAACCGGCAGTACCTCGGTCAGAAAATGCGAGAAAATATCAATGTGCGAAAAAAAAGAACCGCCTCCCTCAGACGGTTCATTTTTCAGAATTATTTACAATTGTGAAGTCTGGTGACCTTACCGGCCGTGAACATTGTCTTCGTTTCCAGAGATTTTTTCTCCAGAGAGACATCGAAATCAAATTCCTCAATCTCAACTCCAATATTCCATAAACATTGTAACACAATTTTTTTCGTAAGCCAAGGGTTTAATACAAAAATCGGGCCCAAAGTATTGGTAAAAATCGAATTTTTTTTCAGGACTCCTTCATTCCTGTCTTCACCGTTATTTCCAAAGCCATATTTCAGGGTTCCAAATGGCGTTTCACGGCTCTCCACATCCATCATCTGGATCTGCGACCCGAAAATCTCCATGGTTTCGCCCTCTTTACATCCATAGCCGGTTTCAAAATACAGATCATCACCATATACCATCTTCCGTTCTGTGAAACTGCAGTCGATCAGCCCCAGCCCTTCCAGCAGGGAACCGTCTTCCCGCACCGTTGTCTTCCCGAACATGCACTGACTCGTTCCGGTAACCAGAAGGACTCTGCCTTCTTCTACGAAACGCAGCAGCTTGTCCCGCAGCGGCTCCATCCATTCCAGAACCGTCGGAAATGCCGCCATCTCTCCCGGCGGACAGAAAATGAAATCATAGTTCATCGGGTCAAAATTTTCTGTCTCAAAATCAATCCGGTCCACACGGACCTCAGCACCGGCGAATCCTGCTACTCTCTGGAAGGCCAGAATGTTTCCCCGCTCACCGTGAAGATAAAGAATATCCGGCAGCAGCCATGCAGCTTTCAGTTGCGTTTTCAGTTTTTTTTCTTCCATCATTCTGCCTCCCCCTTGTCTGCCTGCTCCGATCTGCGTGCTGCAGAGCTTTCTTCCGGTTCTGCATCCTGCAGATGTAGCTTCTTCTGCATATGTTCGTACGTATGCAGCCAGGTGATCATATAGATATTATCCGTTTGCGCCTTGTCAATTTCTGCAAAAATTGTATCCACATCCTCCGTGTCAGCGATGGTAATCTTCGAAGGGTCAACCCCCTCATAAATCAGCCGGTTTGCCGTATCATAGCAGACCCTCTCGGAAAAGCAGAAATACTTTTCCACATCTCCTGCTGTCAGTTCAGAAAAATCGCAGTCAAACGCGTAGAACGTATTGGTATAATGCGGAATCATGTCTACCAGAGGACACAGACCCAGGCAGACCATCTTCCGGCCCGGATCTCGTGCCATGATATTGATGCAGGTCTGCAGCGTTTCCGGATTTTCCTGCTTGATCCGCATATATTTAATGGTCTTGTCCTTATATTTCAGGATCTCAAACCGGCCGCCCACATTACGGAACGTGGAAAACGCCTTCGCCGCATCCGCAGCGCCGATGCCGGCCAGTTCCTTTACCACTGCGACAGCCGCCGCATAGTTATACAGCATATATGGGATATTATACGGCATCGAGAAGATTTCTCCATCCACGGTGAATGTCCGGTTCTCAAAATCCACATCCCGAACCATATAGTCAGCCTGCGGACTGCTCTGGTTTCCGCAGTTTGTGCATCGGAACGGACCGACTCCATCATTATTGTAATAATCAAATGAAATCCGGTGATGACACACCGGGCAGGCCATGGACGGGTAGCCTTCTTTTTTACGGAAGGATTCCGAGTGCTTCTCCACGCCATAGGTGATCACCCGGTCATGATCCATGGCAAAGGACTTCGCACGCGGTTCTTCGTTATTCAGGAACAGCCGGATGTTCTGTTTCATCACAGGCTGCAGTTTCCGGTATATGAAGTCCGGATCTCCGTTTCTCTGCACCTGGTCTTTCTGCAGATTTGTCACCAGAATCGATGCTGCCGGCAGCTGTCTGTAAATAATCGGCAGATACCGCTCATCCGTTTCAAAAATATAGAAATCTGCAGTTACTTTTCCCGTCAGGCTGGAGTGTTTCAGAAGCGAAGTTGCTACCCCTGCAAGGAGGTTTGCTCCTTCCAGATTGGAAACCACAGTTTTTCCATTTGCCTTCAGAATATGATTGATCAGATTATTGGATGTGGACTTTCCGTTGGTGCCTGTGATAAACAGAACTTTTTCCGGATCAATTCCTTTAAAATGGGCTACCATCTGCGGATCGATCCGCAGCGCTTTTTCTCCGGAGAAATTGGATCCTCTCGACTTATCAATAATATTGATCAGAAAATTAAGGAATTTTCCGAACCATAATGCCAGTAGAAATCTCATAGTGCCTCCCTGTAATTCATTGGATAAAATGAAATGATAATATACATTCTATCACATTTTTTCCTTTCTTGCCATAAAAAATCCAAATATGCACCCAAATATACACAAGGCAGAGAAGAGAAAGAAAGCAGAGTGCAGGAAATGAAGCAGCACAGCCGGATCTGCATCTTCCAGCATGCAGTTGCCTGTCAGAATCCCTGAGAGCAGCGAATTCACAGCCATCGCAGCAGTATGACCTGCCGACCGCATCGTAGATAGGACTGCAGATGCCGTCCCGCCGGCATTCATGCCTGCAGAAGAAAGCACCTGGCGTGTATTCGGTGCAGCAAAGCAGCTGCAGCCAAGTCCTGCTGCAGCGAAAAGGGCTGCACAGGTCCCCGGAGATGCGTCAGAAGGCAGAAACCCGAATCCAGCCAGCACAACGGCGGTCACTGCGGTTCCTGAAGCGGCCAGTTTCCAAGGAGAGATCCAGTCCGACATATGTCCCGTTACAGGAGAAAGAAGTGCCTGTACTGCCGGAGCACAGATCAGAACCAGTCCGGAAATCCGGCTGCTGCATCCGGCCACAAGCTGAAGATATAGAGACAGCAGATAGCTCATGGCAAAGTTTGCTCCATAATTGCAGAATGCAGAAACATTCCCCGATAGGAAGGAGGGATTCCTTATGATTTCACAGGGATTACGAAAAAAAAGAAACAGCAGCGCGCCAGCTCCTGCAGTGAGGCTGATCCATCCCGCTGCCGTTTTCTGCAGTGCAGAAAGCCCCCACATAAACCCGGAGATCCCGAAAATGTACAGAATGAAATCAGAAACATGCGGATAAATTTTGCGCCGGAACCGGATTTTCCTGTCCTGATGCTTTCTGCCTGGAGGAAGATTTCGCAGTGCAAAGAAAAAGGCTGCTGCAGAAACGGCAGCCGCAGTCAGGAATATGAATCGCCAACCCGGTCCGGCTGTCAGCATTCCTCCAGCCGCAGGTCCTGCAGAAAGTCCAAGATAGTTCGCACCTGTCACATACCCGAGCAGTTTACCCTGCTCGTCCGCCTCTGAAACAGCAGCGACCATCGCCGTGCCGGTACTGAAGATCATTGCTGCGCCGGTTCCCTGTACCAGACGAAGCGCCAGGAGCATAGAAAGTCCCGGGGAAGCTGCGGCTGCAGCAGAAGAAACCATGAAAACGAAAATACCTGTAATAAAAATTTTTTTTCGATCCACGGCGTCCGCCACTTTTCCAAATGGAACTGCCAGAGCAGTACATGCAAGCAGATAGATCGTCACGACCCAGCTCAGAGAAAATGTGTCCGCACGGAATTCCTTCCCAATATCTGGAATGGAAAGATTCAGTGCGCTGCCCATGAATGTCGTGAAAAAGGCCGTCACTGCAGAAACGGCCGTAACTTTCTTTTTTTCCTTTTCCGCTCCTTCTGGCGTGTTGTGCAAATACGTTTTCATGTCTGTAGTATATGCAGTCCGGCGACGGCCGATACACGAAATATCAGAGTATAATACAGATAAAATAATCTTTTCCTTCGTCACTGATCCGCTGAAGCGATCGCTGCACTTTTTCACGGAGCGGGCGCGGCATATGGGTGACTTTGCTTTCCATCTGTTCCGTTACCATTTCCTTTAGTGATTTACCAAAAAGATTGGTGTCCCAGATATCTTCCTCCGGATTTGCGAACTGCTCCGTCAGATATCCTGCCAGGTCTTCCGACTGGCTCTGGGAACCGACGACAGGGGACACTTCGGTGGAAATGGTCGTCCGGATGATATGATAGCAAGGTGCTTTTGCGGTCATGCGGACGCCATATTTGTTTCCCTGCCGGAAAACTTCCGGTTTTTCCAGAACCATATCTGACAATCTCGGTGCAACGATTCCGTAATCGTCAGTTTCCGCCTGTTCCAGTGCTCCCCGTATATTATCCCATGCCATCTTCGCCTGCGCATATTCCCGCAGAAGCAGAAACATCTGGCTGTCGTTCTCTACCGGAGCTCCCATCAGTTCTTCAACCACTTTATAGTACAGACTGCTGTCCAGCACAGGTTCCAGATCCACGATTCCCTGCGCCAGATCGGCCTGACGCATCCGGATCTCCTTCATGATTTTTCCATCTGCAATCATGGAACAGGTCTCCATCGCATCGCCGATGGTCTCAAACTGATCCATCCAGTTTTTTACGTTTTCAATGATACATTCTTTAATCCAGTGGCTGTCTGGAAGCGCATCCAGAAATCCCGGAAGATGAAAGTCCACTTCACATGCAGGGAACTGGCGCGCAAGCTGCTGGAAGATCTGGTCAAATCCGTCCTCCGTGAGTTTCTGGCAGTTTGCGGGAATGACCGGAACACCATACTTTTCTTCCAGTTCAGAAGACAGTCTGACAGCTTCTGATGACTGCGGCACGGTAGAATTCAATACAATAACAAATGGCTTGTGGATCTGTTTCAGCTGCTGAACCGTCCGTTCCTCCGCCTCCACATAATTTTTTCTGGGGATCTCACCGATTGTTCCATCTGTCGTTACCAGAATTCCCACAACAGAATGCTCTGTAATCACCTTCTCTGTACCGATCTCCGCTGCAAGACGGAAAGGAATTTTTTCTTCAGACCATGGTGTTGCAACGAGACGTTCCTTTCCCTCTTCTTCATGGCCGAGCACCCCAGGAATCAGATAACCGACGCAATCCACCAGCCGGACAGCAAATGATGCACCGCTCCGGGTCGATACACTGACTGCCTCTGGAGGAATAAACTTCGGTTCTGTTGTGGTAATAGTCTTCCCCTCCCCGCTCTGAGGGAGTTCATCCATTACTCGCGTCTTTTCGTACGGGTTTGTCATATTAGGAAAGACCATTACATCCATGAACCGGCGGATCAGAGATGATTTTCCTGTCCGCACCGGTCCCACTACACCGATGTAGATCGTGCCGCCTGCCCGACGGCTGATATCCTGATAAATCGTTGTTGTCATAGTATCCCTCCGTGAACCACTCTTTGTTTCCAATATATGATATGCCGCAGGGATTATGACTGAAAAAGCGGGCTGTCGCGTCAACGGAAAATAACCGTTCATGCGACAGCCCGCTTTCGGATTACAGCAGCTATTCTTCATGCTCTGCGTGGTTCAGTAAAGGAAGGTAGTGCTCCTTCTGACGAATCAGCTCTGCATCATAGGTCACGTCACCGCCTTTATGAAGCTCGCGGACATACCCATGATGATTCCCGAGAATCGACTTGTCTTTCTGGCTGAGGATCAGAAGCGCAATATTGGAGCACTGGTCTGCGATCCGTTCCAGATTTGTCAGGAGATCAATGAACATCATACCGCTGGTTGTACTGCAGTTTCCAGCTTTCAGACGGTTAATATGGCGATCCTTCAGCGTTACCACCATGTCATCAATCACTTCTTCCAGCGGTTCGATTCGTTTCGCGCCATCATAAGACATGGTTCCGAATGCATCGACAGTGATTGCAGTGATTTCCAGTACCGCATCTCTTACCACTTTCAGTTCTTCCCGCGCTTCCCGGGTAAACTGGATTCTCTCCTGATCGATTGTCTGCGCTGCTTCCATGATGTTTACTGCATGGTCGCCGATTCTTTCAAAATTTGTGCTGCCCTGCATCAGGATATTGATATACTGGTTGTCGCTGTCCGTCTCAACATATTTCGAAAGATTCACCAGATATGTGTCCATCTGATCCGTAAACTGATCCAGATTATCTTCATTTTTATTTATGACATCGATTCTGTCAGGTTCAAACCGCATCAGAAGAATGCAGCTGCGTTTCAGATTCTTCAGTGCAACCTCACCCATACGGGCAATGGCCTTATTGGATTCTCCCAGTGCCATGGCCGGTACCTCATACAGTTTGGCATCCGGAACTCTCAGATCTGCACGATCTTCTTCATCCTGCGAATCCGGTTTGACAATCGCCATAGAAAGTTTCACCAGGAAACCGGCGAACGGAATCAGTGCGATTGCTGTCAGCACATTAAACAGCGTCTGGAAATTTGCAATCCCGCCGCTGTCTACAATGCTTCCCCATAGCTCCGGCAAGCCTCCGGCTGCCTTGATCACCGTCATTACAATCATAAAGGCAATCGTTCCGATCACATTAAAGGCAATGTGCACAATCCCGGTTCGTTTGGCGTCTTTCGAAGAGCCGATTGAGCAAACCATTGCCGTCGTAACGCAAGTGCCAAGGTTGATGCCCATAATCATCGGATAGACCAGATTAAAGGTCATGGCTCCGGTAACGGAAAGCGCCTGGATCATACCAACCATTGCGGAAGAGCTCTGCACGATCACCGTCATAACCAGACCAACCAGCAATGCCAGTACCGGCTGATCTCCAAACTTCTGCATAATGTCCATAAATTCCTGTGATTCAGACAGAGGTTCAACTGCTGCGGTCATATTCATCAGTCCGGAAAACAGGATTCCAAACCCGACGCAGATTTCCCCGACAGTATTGCTTTTCGACGACTTGACAAACAGAATCAGGATGATGCCTGCGATCAGCGCCAGAGGGGCCAGGGTTGACGGCTTGAAAAACTCGAGGATCAGACTGCCTGTGGAATCGATGTCCATCAGACGGATAATCTGTGCCGTGACGGTCGTACCGATATTTGCCCCCATAACGATACTGGTAGCCTGTTTCAGATTCAGGATACCTGCGCTGATCAGACCAACCGTAAGCACAATGGTTGCCGTTGAACTTTGAATGACAGCAGTGACAAGCATACCGGTAATCACACCGAATACAATGTTCTGCGTCGCCTTTCCCAGCACCGACTTCAGTGCAGAACCCGATGCGTTTTTCAGGCCGTCTCCCATGACTTCCATGCCATAGAGAAACATTGCCAGACCACCCAGCAGGGTAATGACAGAAAAAATATCCATTTTCTACTTCCTTTCCTATTCCATCCGGTGTATTCCCCCGATTTTTACTCTTCCCCCGTTTCCAGACCCACGATTTCTCCTGTCAGACTGAACGTATTCGATCCGGTTATTTTAATGTCAGCCAGACATCCTGTCATTTCAGGGCTTCCCGCAAAATTGACAAGCTTATAGGATTCTGTTCTGCCGCAGAATGTCCCGTCCCCGTTCTTTCCTGGTCCTTCCACCAGAACCCGTTCCGTTCTTCCCAGATATGCTGCGTTTTTCTCTGCAGAGATGCGGTTTACCACTTCTACCAGGCGATTAAAACGTTCGTGTTTCACTTCTTCCGGAATCTGATCCTCATAGTGCTCGGCTGGTGTGCCCTTTCGCACAGAATACAGGAAAGTAAATGCAGAATCGTACCGCACTTCTTCGCATAACCTGAGTGTCTCTTCAAAATCTTCTTCCGTCTCACCGGGGAATCCGACGATAATGTCTGTGCTGATGGCGATATCGGGCACTGCAGAGCGAAGTTTGTCTACAAGCTTCAGATATTGCTCCCTGGAATATCTGCGGTTCATTCTCTCTAAAACGCGGCTGGAACCAGCCTGTACAGGCAGATGAATATACTTTCCCAGTTTCGGGCAGTCGCGGAACGCCTGAATCAGATCATCCGACAGATCTTTCGGATGGCTCGTCATGAACCGGATCCGTTCCAGACCTTTCACTTCCTGCAGCTGGTGCAGCAGTGCAGAAAAATCCGTAAGACTGCCATCTGCGCTTTTCCCCCGGTAGGAATTTACATTCTGCCCCAGCAGCATCACTTCCCGCACACCATCGTCCGCCAGGTTACGGATCTCCCGGAGAATTTCTTCCGGCGCTCTGCTTTTTTCTCTTCCTCTGGTATATGGAACAATGCAGTAAGTGCAGAAATTATTGCATCCGTACATGATGTTGACCAGCGCCTTATGATGGTAAAGACGTTTTGCCGGCAGTCCCTCTACGATTTCCTCGCGATCCGGAAGAATCGAAATCTGCTTTTCCTTCTCCTTGTACAGGTTGTCCAGAAGCTGCGGAAGCTGATGGAGATTATGTGTTCCGAATATCACATCGACCCAGGGGTATTTCGCTTTCAGGGTATCTACCACATGCTGCTGCTGCATCATGCATCCGCAGACGCAGACGGTGAAGTTCTCGCCTTCTTCCATCTTTCTTTTTTTCAGCTGGCCAAGGGTTCCGAAAAATCGCTTGTCCGCATTTTCACGCACACTGCATGTGTTGAAAATGACGATATTCGCACTGTTTCTGTCTTCTGCCTGCACATAACCCTTCTCCAGCAGCAGGCCGACCAGGGTCTCCGAATCATGTTCGTTCATCTGGCAGCCAAATGTTGTAATGTGAAATGATTTTTCCAAATGTCTATTCTCCTGTCTCATCCTTCCAGGCTTTTTCTGCCTGCCGGAATTCCATTTTTATATTCTTCAGAAGGTCCGGATCTGTCAGGACTTCCAGACCGGTCAGTGCCAGTGCCTTGGCCCCCAGCTCCAGCGCCCTGTCTCCTGCTTCTGTCACAGTCACCTCTGCAAACTCTCTGGAATGAAGGCTGCATTGCGGACAGTTCAGACCGATCCATGGATGAATGGCCGGAACCACATGACTCACATCTCCCATGTCTGTCGATCCGCCGCTCTCTCCCTTCGGCATTTTGCCTCCGCCCAGTTCTTCATAATACCGGTCAAACACATCGGACAGTGTTTCATTGGTAACCATATCCATATTCCCCGGTTCATTGTTCCAGATCTTGTATGTGGCCCCCACCGCATCTGCAGCGGCTCCGGCGCACCGCTCAAACATTGCGCGGATCTTCGCAATATCCTTCACAGTGTCTGCCCGGACCAGATACTTTACGGCGGCATGGTCCGGAATCACACTGCACTTTTCACCGCCATCCGCGAATACACCATAGATGTTGGTGTCTTTCAGATATTGTTTTTCAAACCCGATCAGTGTGTAGAAATGCACTGCCGCATCCAGCGCATTGACTCCTTCCTCCGGATGGGCACCTGCATGTGCCGACTTCCCGTAGAAGTCCACCTGCCAGGCATCCAGTGCGGTCGTCCTGCCGCTGGCCTGATTCACCGGATTCGGGTGGACTGTCATGGCTACGTCTGCTTCGTCAAATGCACCCTCTCTGCTGAGCTGCGCCTTGCTGACAAAACATTCTTCCGCAGGCGTTCCATATAAAACAACGCTTCCTCCCGTCTCCATGACAGCCTCTTTGAGTGCAAAGGCCGCACCCAGCGGAGCGGCAGCAATGATGTCGTGGCCGCAGCCATGACCGATCTCCGGAAGTGCGTCGTACTCTGCTGTCAGTCCAATGACCGGACCCGGTTTTCCGCTGTCAAAGGCGCTGCGAAAGCAATACGGAATCCCATGGAATTCTCTTTCCACCTGAAATCCGTGGTCCTCAAGGGTCTTCGTCAGAAGGGCGGAAGCTTTTGCTTCTGTTCCGCCCACTTCTGGGTTTTCATAGAGAAAATTTCGGATCTGTTTCAGTTCCGGCAGATTTTTTTCTACCGTTGCAATCATCATTTTTTTCAGGTCTTCCCTCACCGGTCAATCCTCCTCACCGCACCTTATTCATTCAGCAGCTGCACCATCAGATCTCCGTCAATATTTCCGCCGCTCACGACGAGCGCAATGTTCTTTCCGCCCACTCGTTCACGGCTGTCCATTACAGCTGCCACAGCCGCCGCGCCGGCACCTTCCACAATGTATTTTTCGTCCTTTATCATATATTTAACCGCTTTCCGGATTGCAGACTCTTTGACTTCAATGATATCATCTGCATAGTCACGCAGCATCTCAAAAGAAAGCTTTCCGATACCGCCCACCAGGGCATCACAGACGGTTTCGCCCGTCACCGGGTACTCTTCATAAAATACATGATCCGAGAAGGCGCGGATCATTGCAGGGCATACTTCCGTCTGTACCCCGACAATTCGAATGTCAGGACGGACAGATTTTGCGTAGACCGCAATTCCCGTACACAGGCCGCCGCCGCCGATCGGAACCACAATCGTATCAATTTCCGGATTCTGCTGCAGGATCTCCAGAGCAACGGTTCCCTGGCCGCCATATATTTTCGGATCATCGTAATAGGCATCGATATAAGTCATACCGTGCTCATGAATATAATCCATGCCCAGCCGGTGTGCTTCATCATAGTTTCTGCCCATAAGCATCGCTCTGGCGCCATAATGCCGGATCTTGTCCACTTTGGCTTTCGGGGTCGTTTCCGGAACAATGATCACTGCATTTTCAATCCCGAGAAGTTTCGCTCCATAGCTGACTGATGCACCATGATTGCCGGAAGAGATTGTCGCCACACCGCGGCGGCATTCCTCCTGCGTCAGAGTTGTCATCTTGCTCAGTGCACCGCGGATCTTAAAACTTTTCACAGTCTGGGCGCATTCCAGCTTAAAGAAGTATCGTCTTCCGTCTTTGCCCAGATACAGTGACTCTTCCAGCGGAGTCCGGTATATGTAATTTTTTATTCTTTCGTAGGCTTCGCACACTTCCTGTGCGCTGAAAGCATCAGAGGATATGCATTTCATTTTTCATCTCCCGATTCATCAGATAATCTACCGCATCTCTGGCCTTCATTTCTCCCTGAAGTACTCTGCAGATGCTTTCTGTAATAGGCATTTCAATGTCATGCTGCTGTGCCAGTGCCCAGGCTGCTTCCGCCGTGGAAATCCCTTCTACTACCATGCCGATTTCCCGGATGGCTTCTTCCGGCTGCACGCCCTTTCCGATCAGAATGCCACACCTTCGATTTCTGGAATGCATGCTGGTGCATGTTACAATCAGGTCTCCGATCCCGGTCAGTCCGGAAAAAGTTTCCATATCAGCTCCCAGACAGGTTCCCAGGCGGCACATTTCTGTAATTCCGCGAGTCATAAGAGCGGCTTTCGCATTGTCACCGTATCCCAGACCATCCGACGCACCGGCTCCGAGCGCAATGATATTTTTCAGTGCGCCGCCCAGTTCCACACCGGCCATATCGTTATTCCGATATACGCGGAACCGGTCCGTAATAAATATTTCCTGCACTTCTCTGGCCAGATCCTCATCTTCGGCAGCTACCGCCACGGTAGTCGGCAGATTTCTCGCAACTTCCTCTGCATGAGAAGGACCGGACAGCGCCACATAGCGAACCGTCGGAAGTATTTCCCGGGCAACCTGACTGAGCCGGAGCAGTGTGCCTTTTTCAATGCCTTTTGCCACATTCACAACAACCGTTTCCGGTTTCAGGAAAGGAACCGCCTGGGCAAACACATCCCGAAACGTCTGCGCAGGAACAGAAAACAGCGCCACATCCGCGTCCTGCAATACGGATTCCAAAGAACAGGCTATTTCCAGTTCATCGGGCAGTCGCACTCCAGGAAGATAATGCGGATTTTCTCTCGTTTCCCTCATCAGCTCCAGCTGTGCAGTTTTCCTTCCCCAGATTTTCACCTGATGTCCCTTCCCCGTAAGAGTCATTGCCAGTGCCGTGCCGAAGCTTCCTGCACCGATGACGCCGATCTTTTTCTTTTTCATCTGGATATTACCCCTTTTATTTCTTAAATGACATTTTCGGTTCTTCTCCCCGCAGCAGACGCCGGATATTTGCCCTGTGTTTGATCACTACTATCACGGCCATTACAACGCCCGCAGCCAGAAAGTCAGGCTCCATGATCCAGCAGAGAAGAGGAAAAGAGATGGCTCCTGCCAGAGAGCCGACCGACATACGCTGCGTCAGAACCAGAAAGACTGCAACAACCGCCAGAACCGCCAGCCCCAGTTTCCAGTTCACCGCCACAATCACGCCAAATGCAGTTGCTACGCCTTTTCCTCCTTTAAAATGATAGAAGCATGGCCAGATATGACCGCAGAATGCTGCAACTGCGCAGATCGCACCTGCCGTATATCCTCCCATCAGGAATCCCAGTTTCACAGCAGCAAATCCCTTCAGAATATCCACTGCCATAGTGATCAGTGCCGCTTTTTTCCCCAGCGTGCGAAGCACGTTCGTGGTTCCTGCATTTCCGCTTCCCACTTTCTTAATATCAATGCCGTGCAGTTTTCCCAGAATAATTGCCGGAGAAATATTACCCAGGAAATAAGCCAGGACCACCGACAGAATTCCGGCCGCTGTCATGCCGGATGTTACGAATGCAGCTGTCATTATTCCACCTTTTCCCCTTTCTCGCGATAAACAAATTTTATCGAAGTTCCGGCAAAACCATAGCTTTCCCGTATTCTGTTTTCCAGATACCGGGCATAGGAGAAATGCATCAGTTCCCGGTCATTGATCTGAAAACTGAACAGCGGCGGTTTCACGCCCACCTGCGTTACATAATAGATTTTCAGCCGTCGACCTTTATCAGAAGGCGGTTGTTTCATCATTGTCGCATCCGCAATCAGGCTGTTCAGCTGTCCGGTCGGAACACGCATTGCCCGGTTTTCAGCCACAGTTCTGGCCAGATCAATGACCTGATTTACCCGCACCTTATCCTTTACCGAAATAAACAGAGACGGCGCATAAGACATGAACTGCATTTCCGCTTCGATCAGCCGCTGAAAATCCCGCATGGTGTTGGTTTCTTTCTGTATGAGATCCCATTTATTCACAACAACAATGATTCCTTTTCCTGCCTCATGCGCTACACCGGCGATTTTCTTGTCCTGATCCGTAATGCCTTCCGATGCATCGATCATCAGGAGACAGACATCGCAGCGTTCAATGGCTGCAACGGCACGGATCACACTGTATCGTTCAATATCTTCGTTTACTTTGCTTTTTCTCCGGATTCCGGCAGTATCGATCAGAATATACTTTTCTCCATCCTTTTCAAAAGGCGTATCAATGGAATCTCGCGTTGTACCGGCGATTGGAGAAACGATCACACGGTTTTCGCCCAGAAGGCAGTTGATCAGAGAGGACTTCCCCACATTCGGTTTCCCGATCACCGCAATTTTTGTCGCATCCTCCTCTTCGTCGTACTCGCCCTTCGGGAAACTGTGGATCACTTCATCCAGCACATCCCCGAATCCAAGCATGTTAGCAGAAGAAATGGCAATCGGTTCTCCCAGGCCAAGTTCATAGAAGTCATAAAAATCCATCGGCATTCTGGACGGCGCATCGATTTTGTTCACGACCAGGATCACGCGCTTGCCTGTCCGGCGAAGCATGGACGCCACTTCGCGGTCGGCTGTGGTCAGGCCTTCCTTTCCATCGCACAGAAACAGAATCACATCGGACATATCCATGGCGATCTGCGCCTGCTCCCGCATCTGAGAAAGAATGACATCTGCACTGGACGGCTCGATACCACCTGTATCGATCAGGGCGAAATGAACCCCGCACCATTCCGCTTCTGCATAAATTCTGTCTCGTGTTACTCCCGGAGTATCTTCCACAATCGATACTCTCCGTCCTATAATCCGGTTAAAAAAAGTGGATTTTCCCACGTTCGGTCTGCCTACGATCGCAACGATCGGTTTACTCATCGAAAATACCTCCTATAAACCATTCCGGGTCGAAAGTCATGAGATCATCGATTCCCTCTCCCACACCAATAAATTTTACCGGCATATCAAATTCGTCTGCAATCGTAATGGCAATTCCGCCTTTGGCTGTTCCATCCAGTTTCGTCAGGACGATGCCGGTGATATCCGCCACCTCGCCGAATTCTTTTGCCTGAGAGACTGCGTTCTTTCCGGTCGTCGCATCCAGAACCAGCAATGTCTCCCGGGATGCCTCGGGATATTCCCTGGTAATAATCTTGTTCATCTTTTCCAGCTCGTTCATCAGATTTTTTTTATTCTGCAGTCGGCCTGCTGTATCACAGATCAGAACATCTGTATTTCTTGCTTTCGCAGACTGAATCGCATCAAAAATCACCGCGGACGGATCTGCACCTTCCTGATGCTTTATCACATGAATCCCGTTTCGCTCTCCCCATACAGCAAGCTGTTCCGCGGCGGCAGCCCGGAACGTATCTGCTGCAGCAAGCATCACGGTTTTTCCTTCCTTCTTGAGCTGATGCGCCAGTTTGCCGATCGTTGTGGTCTTGCCGCCGCCATTGATTCCGATCATCAGAATAACCAGCGGGCTGTCCTCACAAAGCTTCTGCCGCGGTCCCTTGTCCACCAGACGGATCAGAATGGATTTCAATGCAGTTCTGACCTTTTCAGGCTGCGTGATATTCTCATTTTTTATACTGGTACGAAGCATTTCCATAATATGCATGGTTGTATCCATACCGATATCTGAAGTGATCAGAATTTCCTCCAGTTCATCCATCAGATCTTCATCTACTTCAGCGCGCATCATGATCACATCGCTGATTTTCTCGGAAAGCCGTCCGAAGAAAGATTTTTTTTCACCAAATAATGACATGCCTGTCCTCCCGTTTCCTTAAATATCAAAATCATCGCCCAGACGCAGAGACAGAACTTTCGAAATTCCCTGCTCGGGCATGGTGACGCCATACAGCACGTCCGCATGCTCCATCGTAGCTTTCTGATGCGTTACGATTGCAAACTGAATATTCTCAAACTTTCGCAGATAGCTGGCAAACCGGTCGATGTTGGCATCATCCAGGGCAGCTTCCACCTCATCGAGAATGCAGAACGGCGTCGGTTTTGTCTTCAGCACAGCAAACATCAGTGCGATCGCTGTCATGGTTTTTTCACCACCTGACATCAGATTGATATTCTGCAGCTTTTTGCCCGGCGGCTGCGCTATAATCTCAATCCCGGCCTCCAGCGGATTATTTTCATCATCCAGACGAAGTTCCGCATGGCCTCCGCCAAACAGTTCGCGAAAGATTTCCTCAAAATTCACAACGATCTTATCGAAATTATCACGGAATTTTTCCCGGATGATTTTATCCATATCACTGATGATCTTTTTCAGTTCCCCCATTGCTGTGAGAATATCCGCCCTCTGCTCTGTCAGGAACTGATATCGTTCGCTGACCTGTTCATATTCTTTAATTGAACCGACGTTCACATCGCCCAGTTCTCTGATTCTGCTGCGGATCTCCCGGCTTTCTCTGGAAGCGGTAGACATGACAAACTCTTCTTTTCGCAGTTCCACAGCCTGCGGGTAGGATACTTCAAATTCCTCCCAGAGTTTTTCCTTGAAGGTATCCAGCTGCGCATCATTCCTGGCGATTTTGATTTCAGTCTGATACTTGCGGTCCTGACTACTGTTAAGCTCCTGCGCAGTCTTGTCCTGCTCATCTGAAAGGCGGCTGATCTGCCCAGACAGGCTGCTGCGTTCTTCTGCCACGTTCTGAATGTACTGTTCCAGCTCTGTCTTTTCTTTTTCCTTCTCCTCTGCCCGGTCCGCCGCATCCTCTGATCCGAACAGGATCCGCTTCTTTTCCTGCTCCAGTGCCCCTTTCTGTTCCCTGCGGAGGTCCGCCTGGTTCTGAAGATCTTCGGTGGTTTCATTTATCCTTGCCATCAGCTGCCGGAACGAATCCATCCGGCCTTCCAGGTCATTTTTCGTGATTCGGGTCTGTGTGACAGCCTCATTTGCCTCCTCCACCTCAGCCCGGGATGTTTCCGCCTCCTCAGCAGCAGCGCGGATCTCTTCCTGCACTTCTGAAATCTTCTTCTCAAACGCCTCTGCCTCCTGCAGGTAGGCTGCGATCATCCGATCCGCCTCAGCAAAATCTTTTTCAATGGCTGCCAGTTCACGTTCTGCTTTTTCTTTTCCGCCAGACAGGTCTTTTTTACTTTCTTCCAGAGTCTGTATCCTTGTCTCCAGCGTGGTGACCTGAAGTTCCGCCTGATGATAATCCCGGCTGGTATCCTCGATCACATCCCCCATCTCGCTGACAGTCTCCTGCAGTTCTTCCAGCCGTTCCGCAGTCTGCCTTTTTTCTTTTTTCAGGCTGGAGATCTGCTCATCCAGACGATAGATTTCCTGCTTTCGTTCCAGAAGGTTTGCGGTTGCATTCTTATATTTTCCACCTGTGATCGCTCCGCTGGCATTGATGATTTCACCATCCAGCGTCACAAAGCGAAGGCCGCCGGTACCCTGCATTTTTGAAAGCTTTATCGCGTGATCCATCGTATCTACGATTGCAACCCGGCCCAGGAGATAGTCAAAGATCCCCGCATATTCTCTGCTGTGCTGAATGCAGTCAGCCGCCAGCCCCAGGTATCCTTCCACCTGCTCGATCCTGCGCTCGACATCGGCCTTGCGTCCTCTGACAGATTCCAGCGGTAAAAACGTGCATCGTCCTGCGCGGTTTTCTTTCAGCAGGATGATTGCCGCTTTCGCATCCGTATCTTTCTCACAGACAATATTCTGCATCGCTCCGCCCAGTGCCGTTTCCACTGCCACTTCATACCCGGCCGGCACCTGCATCAGATCAGCCACAACACCGCGAATTCCGGGGAGCCGGCTTCGCATGATATAGCGGACAGCCCCGTTATATCCCTCGTAGTTGTGCTCCATTTCCTCAATGGTCTTTTTTCTTGCCAGAAGCTGCGTACCCTGCAGCTGGATCTCTTCCCTTTTTTTTGACAGAGCCGCAATTTCCTCATCATATTCCACACGGTCTGCTCTGGCTTCCTCCAGCGAAATCCGGAGACTTTCCAGCAGTTCATCGGCTTCTGCCTTTTCCCGCTGCGCCTGCGCCATCAGATTCGCATAAGAGGCTTCGTTTTTCGCCATCTCTTCCTGATCCAGATGGAGCTGCATTCTTCTCTTCTGCAGTGTTTCTTTATAGTTCTCGTATGTTCTGGCTTCAGATTTTTTTTCTGCAGCCTGATTATGAAGCTGGATAATCCGGTTCTTTCCTTCCTCCACAGCATCCGAAAAGCGGTTCGCTTCCGCCAGAATCTGATGATATGCCTGAATTTTTCCTGCCAGTAAAGCTTCTGTATCGACCAGCTGCTTTTCCACTTCCGCCTTCTGCTCTTCCAGATTTTTTCTGTTTTCCAGCTCCCGGATCATCTTTTCATGATACTGGTGGATCTCGTCTTCCAGTCGCTCCTCATCCCGCGCAATTGTTGTAAGCCGTTCCTCGCTGAGCTGTGCCTGACCGGACAGAAAATTGATTTCTTCCACTTTTTTCAGCAGATTATCCCTGGCTTCATTTCCCAGCTGCTCCAGTGCCTCGTTTCTCTTACGGCTTTCAGACAGTTTTCTGTCTGCCTCCTCCTTTGATCTGGACAGCTGTGCTATGGATTCGGTCAGTTCCTGAACATCATTTTTCAGGGCTTCATTTGTGCTTTCCAGTTTTTCGATGTTACGCAGTGTGATGTTAATTTCCAGATCCCGATACTGTTCCTTCAGCTGCAGATATTCTTTCGCGCGTATGCTGTCTTCCCGAAGTCCGTCGATTCTTCCTTCTATTTCACTGACAATATCGTTTACGCGCTCAAGATTTCCCGCGGTCGCGGACAGTTTTCTCTCCGCTTCCGCTTTCTTGCTCTTATACAGGACGACCCCCGCCGATTCTTCGAAAATTTCCCGTCGGCTCTCTGGCTTGCTGCTGACGATATCTGCTATTTTTCCCTGACCGATAATAGAATATCCGTCCACACCGATCCCGGTATCCATGATCAGTTCCCTGATGTCCCGCAGGCGGCACTGATTGTTATTGATCAGGTACTCGCTTTCCCCCGAACGGTACATTCTGCGCGTGATCGCCACTTCATTATAATCGATGGGAAGGATCCCCGTCGAATTATCAATCACCAGGGTCACTTCCGCCATTCCTCTGGATTTTCTGCTGGCTGTTCCTGCAAAGATGACTTCTTCCATCTTCCCGCCCCGCAGCATCTTCGGACTCTGTTCTCCCAGAACCCACCGGATCGCATCACTGATATTTGATTTTCCGCTTCCGTTCGGGCCGACAATGCAGGTCACACCCTCATGAAACTCGATCACTACCGGCTCTGCAAAAGACTTGAACCCATGCATTTCCAGTCTTTTAAAATACATTAAATGTCTCCTCTCTCCAGGGCCTCTCTGGCGGCATTCTGTTCGGCTTCTTTCTTACTCTTGCCGCTGCCGGTTCCAAGGATCTGTCCATTGCATTCCAGATGGACAAAGAAGGTCTTATTGTGTGCAGGGCCTTCTTCCCTGTCAATGATATAGGTAATATTGACACATTTTCCTTTTTTCTGCAGCATTTCCTGCACTTCTGATTTGTAATCAGAGAAGAGTTTGCCGCTGACTGCCTTGTCGATGGTATCACTGAAAACTCTGACCACAAACTTCTGGGCTGCCTCATAGCCGCCGTCAAGGAACATGGCGCCGATAACTGCCTCCATTGCGTCAGCGATAATGGAATCCTTTTCTCTGCCCCCGGCACTTTCCTCACCGCGCCCCATATTGATAAAACGGCCGATCTGCAGGCTTCGCCCGACCTGAGCCAGCGATTTTTCACACACAATCAAAGCACGGGTCTTGGTCAGTTTTCCTTCCGTGGCAGGACCCATTCTTTTAAAAAGCTCCACACTGACGATTGCATCGAAAAAAGCATCTCCCAGGAACTCCAGCCGCTCATTATCTTTATGATGTGTGTTTTTTTCCTTATTAAAAGAGCTGTGTGTCAGTGCTCGCTCCAGATATTCATCATTCTGAAACGAATAATCAATGATCTTCTCAAAATCCTTTTTATTCACCAAGCGTTATCTCCTCAATTTCCAGTACGGAATTCTGTATCGTATCTACAACCTTTCCTTCTACAAACGGAATCCCTTTCAGAATTGTATTTTTTACTGCATTTGCACTGGAAGACCCGTGCATCTTGACAATCGGCCCCTTGACACCCAGAATCGGCGCACCACCGTACTCAGAATAATCAAACTCTTTTTTCAGTTCATTCATCTTATCCAGAAGGAGTGCCGCGCCAAGTTTCGCTTTTACACCGTCAGTAAATTTGCTTTTGATCACTTTCAGGATATTCCATGCAAGACCTTCTGTCAGTTTCAGGATCACATTGCCCGTAAACCCATCTGCTACAATGACATCGCAGGCGCCTTTCGGAACATCTCTGGCTTCCACATTTCCAATGAAGTTCATATCACTGTGTTCCAGGAGATCATATGCTGCTTTTGTCAGCGTCGATCCCTTTCCCGCCTCAGCGCCCAGGTTCACCAGCCCGACACGAGGATTCTTTCTCCCCAGCACTTTTTCCATATAGATATTTCCCATGATTCCAAATTCCAGGAGATTGTTCGGCTTGCACTCTGCATTGGCACCGGCATCTACCAGAAGGGAGGGAATACTTCCCACAATCGGATAAATGCTTGCCAGTGCAGGACGGTCAATTCCCTGAATTCTTCCCAGAATAAACAGCCCCCCTGCCATCAGCGCACCTGTGCTTCCCGCAGAAATGAAAATATCTCCTTCTCCGTTTTTCACCATATTGATGCCACGGACAATGGAAGAGTCCTTCTTGGACCGCACTGCACGCACCGGTGCTTCTTCATTGCTGATGACTTCTCTTGCATCCGCTACAGAGATCTGCGTTCCGCCATAGTTTAATTTTGACAGCTCCTCCCGGATCAGCTCCTGCTGCCCGATGATCTGAATTTCATGTTCTGTTTCCTCCGATGCAAGGACTGCACCCTCTACTACTGCAGCCGGCGCATTATCCCCACCCATTCCATCTAGTATGATTCTCATCGTCCGATTCCCTCCGATTTTCTGTCAGTACTGTACCATCTCCGGCCGATGTGCCGGACAGACTGATACAACTTAAATCATACCATAACTCATAAAAAAAAACAACCGGAAGGAAGCTCCGAAAGCACGTTTTTCATTCGGCGGATTTTGTGGTATAATGGTAGGTAGCTTTGCAGCAATTACAGTAAGGGAGCTCATTCATGCTAATCGTTCTAAAAAAAATCATATCCATATTCATTATCACCTTCGTCGGCTTCGCGGCAAACAGGAAAGGGATTCTTCCCAACCAGTCCAGCCGCTATCTGGTGGATCTGCTGATGATGATCACTACGCCCTGCATGGTGCTGGCATCCATCACCTCTACCGAGCTCACCGAGGACACTGTGAAAACCACACTGCTGATGATTCTGTTCTCCGTTCTCTGGTTTGCGGCTTCGGCATTTCTGTCCTGGGTGCTTTGTATCAAAATCCTGAAAATGAAAGATCATCCCGATGCCGGCGTCTACATGGCAGGTATCACGACGATCAATAACGGCTTCATGGGATTTCCCATCACTCTGGCCCTCTTCGGCGAAGATGTTTTTTTCTATATGGTCCTGTTCCAGATGATGCTGACCATCTACCTGTATTCCGGCTGCATCATGCAGGTGGATTACGGCCACAAAGGAAAGATGGACCTGAAACTTACGCTGAAGCAGCTGGCCAATCCGTGTTCCATGTCCGCCGTACTGGGAATCATCATGCTGTTTCTCGGTCTGCACCTTCCGGACTTGATTTTCGAAACGGTGGATTCCATCGGCAGCATCACAGTTCCCCTCTCCATGCTAGTTGTCGGCATCCAGCTGGGCTCCAGCAAAATCTCCACGGTCATCCATAACCGGAACCTGGTGCTTACTTCTGTCCTGAAGATGATTCTCTGGCCGGTTCTCACCTTCCTGGCGGTGAACTGGCTGCCGCTTCCGCTCAGCATGAAGCTCGCCCTGATCTTCGGTTCCGCCTTCCCGACGGCGGTGGCTGTGGTGGCGGTGGCCAGCATGGAAAACCGCAATGCCGTCCTGGCGGCGGAAATGATCGCATTCACCACCCTGATTTCCATCATCACCATCCCGGTCAGCGCCCTGCTGCTGATGGGCTATTACGGGCTTGTATAACTGGTAAAAGAAAAAAGCAGTCGGCCATCCGCGTCGACTGCTATATATAATCTGTCACCCTTCATTCATACTCTTTTCTTGATTATCAAAGTATGGAACAACATTTTCATTTCGATTCTTTCCATAATCTAAGTCACAGAAAAAACTCAGTACTATCTATTTTAAATGTAAAACCCCCATTATGCCAATTCGTGTTTTGTGGAACCCCCTCTGCGATCTGATATCTTTTTTCAGAATAAGCTTTTCCATATAAATTAAATTCGCCCGAGATAACTTGATAGATTTCAACAACCAGCATTACACATACAATGATGAAACCAAATAGGCACGTTAAAAAAAATGGAACTGACATTTCTTCTTCCGTCATGTATTCTTTTATTCCTCGAAACAGACAATATAAGATTATACAAAGCACCCCAACCATCCACGGAATCCAAGCTGTTTTTATTTCGTATACAGTAAGCCAATTCATATCATTCGGAACCTCGTTATTTTCTATCTGCTTTTCAGTGGTATTCTACAGTATACAGCAATTTTCTTCTTAACTTTCTCTTTTCCTGAGTAAATAATACACCACCCCGCAGGCGGCCCAGACTACGGCATAACAAACCATGCACAAGACAGGTTCCAGCAGAACGGTGCCTGTATAGTTCACAGCCTGCTGATATCCCATGTACAGCGGACCTGCAATACCTGAAACAGGCGCCATCAAAAAGATATAGAAAAGAGCCATCAGGGCTATAATGCGGCTGCCTGCTGCATGACAAACCAGATACAGAACCAGCATCAACACCAGGATCAATCCGATAACCTGGCTGATGGTATCGTAAGCTTTCCTGCGGTCTTCAGCACTTACGATGATGGCAGAAGCAAACACGATCCAACTGATTAAAATCAGAAGGGATGCACCGACATTCAACCATCCCGGCGACCCGTCAATCAGATACGGTGCATTCACTGCCATACCTGCAATCGTTATGAAGCCGGTTTCAATGCCCAGCCAGAGTTTTCTCTTTTTCCATGTTTCGTTTTTCACTTCATACCCCCCTCAACTCAAAAGAAAAATAACCGTCCCAAGCCAGGGAAACGGTTATTTCCTAATCCACGGCCAACCGTCCATCCGGCAGCTCTTTTCTTTCATAGTATCATTCTGTTTACTCTGCGTCAATTGTTTTTTTCCTGAACGCTCTGCTGTGGAAACTCTATCAGAGAATAAATCTGCATCCGTTCTTCTCCGAAGCCGTCACCGAATCCGCCAAACAGTATCAGATCGCCCTGTGGTTTCACCGGCAGATCCTCATACGGCAGAACCAGAATCTTTCGCTGTGCATAAATGTTCGTGCTGCATAAACCCCAACTGGTCACGTCAAATGCTTCATCTTCCGTCCAGTAGGTAAAATATCCCCGTGCACCGTCGCACAGCGGCGGGAAGGAATACAGGCTACTGCAATAATTGGATTTACTGATATCACCAAACCAGAGATGCGTACTGGTATCCAGATCCATATCCAGCTCCGCCATATACAGCTGTTCTTTCTTTTCCCAGAAAATCCGTCCAACCACTACATCCCACTTCTGTTCAGAGTCATTCTGAATCTTCACGCCTTCCACAATACCCGGATGCTTCCCATCTTTATATCCATAAGCGACAAACCATCGGATTCTGCCGTCCGCTGTCTGTACCGCAGCTGCATTTCCGGTCATCCGGTTCTCACTGTACTGGCTTTCCTGAATATCACCGGTTCGGACCGCCTTCACCTCCCCCAGGTCCTCCAGATCTTCATCCAGAATCTGCGAGAGCATTTCCTCCGGAAACCCTTTCTCAATCAATTCCCGCCGCACCGAGGATGCAGATTCCGTCGCACCTGTGAAGGCAGAAACATCCACCGTTTCTGCATCTACCGGTGTATAATTGGCCATGAGACTCAGCCCGGTCATGGCAATCACCAGGAGCAAAAGATACGTCAGCAGCATGGGTTTTGCGGAAAACCACACCGGCGAAGCCGGCACGCCATAGCCCACCGTCTCCAGATCGTCTGCACACCGGCAGATCCGCCGGATCAGATTGACCCAGCTCGCAACCATCAGAATCAGAATCGTCCAGCTGCCGGAGCCAACCATGGCAATGCCCAGAAGGACAAGCTGCCACACCATCACCGGCCAGGTGGCCATCTTCGGATGATCCAGCCCGGCCTGCAGACCGGCTTTTCGGATTCCCATACCCAGACAGAACAGAAAGCCCAGGTGGATCCCCTGACCCAGCCAGAGGGTCCAGTCGCCCAGAATCCCGGAGTACGGCGTCACCGTCACCAGCATCTGAAACGAAACCAGAATCACCCGGAGCAGCGACAGCAGCCATCCTCCCCGGAAGTAGCCGTTTCCGCTGCGCAGGGTCCGCATACCCAGATAAATCAGCATGACGCCGATGGTCGGCAGAATGTAGTTGAGATACAGAAACTGCAGGGTAAAGGTCGTCATCACCAGCCCCGCGATGACTTTGGACACCGCTTCCCGGAACGGATTGATATCCGTCAACGCACCGGCCAGCGCAGTTTCAGGGAGATGTTCGCACAGCATCTGTTCCAGCTGTTTTTCATTGAAATCAGTCATGGTCATGCCCTCCCATCTTCTTCATCAGCTTCTTTTTGATGCGGTAAAGCCGGCCTTCCACCGCACGCACGCTCAGTCCCAGCTCGGCGCCGATCTGCTGCGTGGACTGCATGTAATAATATTTTCGGAGCAAAATATTTGCTTCCAGTCTGTCCAGACTTTTCAGGGCTTCGTTCAGTTCCTCCATGGCTTCTTTTCGCAGCAAGGCGTCTTCCGGCGTCCGCAGGTCTGCCAGATCCGCCAGTTCTGCCGCATCCTTTTCTTCTCCCGCCGTCATTTCGTATTTCCGGTTCCGGACAAAGTTCAGCGCAGCGTTTCGCGCCAGCCGGGTCAGCCAGGAAGTCAGGGTTCCCCTGGAAGGATCATATTTGTCATAGTTTTTCAGCAGGATCTCGCAGACCACGCTGAAGCATTCATCAGTCCGGTGTTCATCCCCTGTAATGGGCCGGATGACATAGTAAAGAAGGCCTCTGTGCAGGCGGATCACTTCCTCCACCGGAAGCTGCGACATTTTGGTTTCTGGAGTTTTTTCCCTGTCTGCCATCCGGATGCCTCCTTTCCTTTCTCCCTTTTTTGTGATTTACCCCTTTGTACCATGATACAGATGCCCGTAGTAAAACCCACGGATAATTTTCATGCACCACCTATAAAAAAAGCAGCATGGGATGCATGCCGCATTTTTTACTTTCTTATACGCTCTCTGCGATATCGTAGATCAGCTTCTCGGATTTCACCCAGCCCAGGCACGGGTCGGTGATAGACTTGCCATAAGTACCTTCCCCAATCTTCTGGGCGCCGTCCTCGATATAGGACTCGATCATCAGGCCCTTAACCATGCCTCGGATATCCTCGCTGTAGCGGCGGGAATCCATGACCTCATGGGCGATACGGACCTGTTCCAGATACTTCTTACCGGAGTTATTGTGGTTGGTATCCACGATAACTGCCATGTTCTCCAGATTCTGTTCAGAATACAGATTATACAGCAGACGAAGATCTTCGTAGTGATAGTTCGGCAGGTTCTGTCCGTGTTTATTGACAGAGCCACGAAGGATCGCATGGGCCAGAGGGTTTCCCTGGGTCTTCACTTCCCAGCCGCGATAAATGAATTTATGCGGTACCTGTGCTGCGATGATTGAATTCAGCATAACGGACAGACCGCCGCTGGTCGGGTTCTTCATGCCCACAGGAACATTCATGCCGCTGGCCGTCAGCCGGTGCTGCTGGTTCTCCACAGAACGGGCACCCACTGCCACATAAGCCAGAAGGTCCGACAGGTACTTGTAGTTTTCCGGATACAGCATCTCATCGGCGCAAGTCAGGCCCGTGGCATCAATGGCCCGGGTATGAAGCCGGCGAATAGCAATCAGACCTTCCAGCAGGTCTTCTTCCTTCTCAGGATCCGGTTGGTGAACCATGCCCATATAGCCCTGCCCGGTGGTTCTCGGCTTATTGGTATAGATTCTCGGAATGAGGATCAGACGATCCTTCACCTTCTCCTGAACCTTCGCCAGGCGGCCGATGTAGTCCATGACAGAATCTTCATTATCCGCAGAGCACGGACCGATAATCAGCAGGAATTTATCGCTTTCGCCCTTAAAAACCTTCGCGATCTCCTCGTCCCGCTCCAGTTTGATTTTCGTGACAGATTTCGTCAGTGGGTACCGTTCCTTGATTTCCATAGGAATCGGAAGTTTTCTGATGAATGTGCTTCTTTCTTCCATTTTCTCTATTGCTCCTTATTTAAGCTTACCTTTATGCACTGTCTTTTATTTTACCTCATGTCCGGCCCGCTTGTCAAAGGGTTTGCACCAGTAACGGCGTTTTCCTCTGGATTTTTTTCCGTACTCGATGGCTTCTGCAGGACAGCCGCAGATGCATGCCATGCACTGGGTGCAGTTGTTTCCCCAGACCGGTTTTCCCTCTTTGATGC
>JALEHL010000143.1 GCA_022770665.1 Bacillota bacterium | reverse complement strand
GATCCTGACGAGCTGGAATGATAAAGCGTTTCTTCCGCTGGCTCTGACTTTCATTATGGCAGCAAATTATTCGGGCATCGCATGTGAAAAGCTGCAGCAGGGGAAGGCAGCAGAATAGGAACACGGCGCGCTTGGCTCTTACACTTCGAAATGACGCAAAACAGCTCTTCTTGAATTCAATTGCGCTGATCGCAGTGCGATATATGGAGCGATTTTAGGCTGAAAAACGGGTAAAATAAGAAAAAAACCGGAGAAACAAGTGAATGAACATCCAAATAATGGAATGTCTTACTGTATATAGAATCATAAAGCCGGACGATAAGCGGGCGAAAGCTGTCAGGTAATACGAACATGACGCATAGAGGGAAAATTGTCCCTGATTTGCGTCATTTTTACGTGCTTGAGATTTGCTGGTATGCTGCGAAAGATTTCGATAAGAAAAAATGAGCAGAGCAGGAAAAGAAATGGAGAACTTTCTATGTTATAATCTGGTTACCACGTGAAAAACGAGCAGAGAGGTGATGACTGTGAAAACTTGCAGCTTTATAAATGATAGTCTTCGGTACATTGAAGATCATCTTGAGGAGAATCTGACGGTCGCAGAATTCGCAGAACAGGCCGGATATTCAGAGTCTGGTTTTTCAAGGCTATTCCGACGGCAGATGGGTTGTTCCGTTCTGGAGTATGTACGCAGAAGAAAACTCTTGAAGGCATCGGAACTGATACTGAATGGCGTAAAAGTAATTGATGCTGCATTTCAGTATGGATGGCAGACCCATAGTGGATTTACCAAAGCGTTCCGTCAGGAATTCGGTTTTTCGCCATCACTTCTCAGAGCAATGAGAATGCAGGCGGACTGCCTGAATGGAGGGAACGGAATGAACCATTTTTTATATCGTATTCCAGAGGAGCATACCCCGAAGGAATATCTTTTTCAGCTGCTGAAAAAAGAAATGACAGAAAACGAGAATGTAATAGACGTGGAAGAACTGAAGAAAGTCTATATTTTCGCATGCCAGGTTTATTGCGGACTGAAAAGGTATTCCGGGGATGAATATGTGACGCATCCGCTGAATACCGCACTGATTCTTGCGCAGATGAATGCGGAAAAGAATACGGTTTATGCGGGAATGTTTTGTGATGCGCTTGAAAAAACAAAAGTGACAAAAGAAGAACTGAAAGAGAACCTGCCCTTGGAAGCGGCGGTACTGGTTCAAACACTGAATAATTATGAATTGGAGAACCAGGTTTCTTCTGAAAATGAAGAGGCGGCTCTGATAAAAATAGCAGAACGGCTGCATAATATGAGAACGGTCAGATATATGGATGAGACAGTAGCAAAAAAGAAAGTGAAAGAAACGCTGGAGTTCTTTTTGCCGGCAGCAAGAAAGCTGGGAAATAACAAATTAGTTGAGAAACTGAATGATCTGGTATTAAGATTCGGATTATAAGTCGAAGAAGAAAAAAGGAAGGTGTGCTCTGGTAACTGAGCACACCTTCCTTTTTTCGTAGTGTTTCATGATTTGCTCTTCACAAACGAAGGATACAGAGGTATAATATCAAAACCACACAATACGAGAAAAGCAGTGAAAGCGGCAGAATGAAATGGATCAGAATCAGATCAAAATTTATGTCAGAGAAGAGCGGCCCGAGGATTACCGTCGGGTCGAGGAAATAACAAAAGCGGCCTTTTCTTATCCCGGTCGGATTGAGCAGGGAGGGATCGGATGTCCGTACGAGCACTGGATGGTCCACGAGCTTCGGAAACGGGATGGAATTCAGCCTTTGAGTCTGGTGGCGGAAATGGAAGACGTGATTGTTGGGCACATTATATGCAGCCTTGCAGCAGTGAAAACAAAAGAGAAAAGCATTCCGGTTCTGAACTTCGGGCCGTTAAGCGTTTTGCCGGAATATCAGAGAAAAGGCGTGGGCGGCGCCCTTTTGAAAGCTATGATGGAAAGGGCAAAAAAACTGGGATTTGGTGCAATTCTGTTCTTCGGGAGGCCCGAGTATTACCCGCAGTTTGGATTTGTGGAAGCAGCAAAGTTTGGAATCACGGACTGCAATGGAGCCAATTATCCGGCGTTTATGGCAATGGAGCTGCGGGAGGGCTACCTGTCGCAGGCGAGAGGTGGTAAATATTACGAGTCAGACATTTACGACGATGAAAAAAACCGTGAAGCAGTGAAAGCTTATGACGAAAGATTTTGCAGAGAAGTGAGGGAGGACGAAAAATGATAACCGAAGGAACGCTGTACCGGCCGCCGGCAGAGGCCAACACCTATCTGCTGCAGGTGACGGCAGGGTGCACCCATAATGCATGCCGGTTTTGCAGCATGTACCGGGATAAGAAGTTTCATATGATCGATGAGGATATCTTGCTGCAAAATCTGCAGGAGGAAAAACGGGTCTGCGAGATTTATGGACGGCCCCACCGCCGGGTATTTCTCATGGATGGCGATGTGTTTTCTTTGTCGGCGGACAGACTGGAAGAAAAGCTGGAATTCATTCGCCGCTATCTGCCGGAAATCGAAATTTTCAGCATGTATGCGGCAGTTCGCAGCATTCAGACCAAATCGGATGCGGATCTGGAGCGGCTGAAGAAGCTGGGGGTCAATGACCTGTATATCGGCTATGAAACCGGGCTGGATGATGTGCTGCAGTTTATGAACAAGGGGACGTCCCTTGCAGATAGTATCCAGCAGGCAAACCGTCTGAACTGCGTAGGAATCCATCACCGGGCGCTGTTCATGCTGGGTGCCGCAGGGAAGGGACGCGGAGAAGAAAGCGG
>JALEHL010000021.1 GCA_022770665.1 Bacillota bacterium | reverse complement strand
ATTTTATCCATCAAAATCCTCTCGACCCTGCCGGATGAACGGAGGCGGTTTGCGGTGCTCTACCGGCTGGGTGCGGATGAAACCATGCAGAAAAAAGCTCTTTTGCAGCAGACGGGTGCCTTCTTCCTGATGCCGTTTGCTCTTCCGCTGCTGCTGACGGTGCCGTTCGGACTGATTTTCGGGAAAGTATATGAAATCTGGAATTTCACAGGTCTCAGCGGGCAGCATGCCATGGTCATTGCTCTGCTGATTTCCCTGACGGTGGCCGGTGTGTACGCCCTGTATTTCCTGATTACCTATAGAATTGCCTGCGACCACGTGATCTGCCGCAGCGGATCTGCTGTGGCATGAGCCTGCGCAGCCAGTGCCCTCACGGGTCCGAGTCCCATTTATCGTTCTGAGAATAAAAAAAGACCCGTCTTATCAGACAGGTCTTTTTCTATTGGCGGAGGACATGGGACTCGAACCCACGGGGCGTTGCCGCCTTACTTGATTTCCAATCAAGCTCCTTAGCCACTCGGTCAATCCTCCACGCTAAGCTTATGTTTTGAAGTTATGTGCCGCAACAGGCACCTTATATAATCTAACATAAACCGAGACATTTTGCAAGTATTTTTTTTAAAATAAGTGAAAATGTTGTCGGGTATTCATTCTCTGCGGAAAGGAAAGGGAAACTGATACTTCGGATGATCTCTTCACAGTATCACGAATCCATATGATCCATGCGTTAGCAAAAACTAACTCGATAATATCAGAGATTTTTTCCTCAAAAACACGTAAAATCCTGGTGAAAATCGGCCAAAGTAGCAAAAATCCAGCTAAAATCAGGGAAAAACCGCAGATCCGGATGAACTTTTACGTGCTTTTTTGAGATTTTTGCGAAATATTGTTGAATTAGAAAAAACTAACTAGCGACGGCGCATCAAGGCGCAAGGCGGAAGACGGGTGCGGCGGCAAATCAAACTCATATTTTCCTGCGCAACTGGGCATACTGATTCCAGAAGTATGCCCGCCGGACTCAGCGCATGGAAAAATCAGCGCCCGGCGGAGTCAGGGAATATCTGGAGGTCAGAAAAATGGGAAGTGGACAAACGAACAGGGAAGATACGATCCGGCTGCTGCAGGAATGTGACGCCGGAATCAAAATGGGTGTCGAAGCAATCGGGGATGTTCTGGATCATGTAGAGAGCAGGGAACTGAAAAAAATGCTGCAGGAGTGCAGGTCACGCCATCAGCGCCTGGCAAAGGATGTAGAAGAGGCATTGCAGCGTAGCGGTGCGGAGGGAAAGAAACCGGGTTTTGCGGCGCAGGTCATGTCACGCATGAAAACCAGCGTAAAATTATCCGCTGAAGATACAGATCGTACGGTTGCGGGTCTTATGACGGACGGTGCAAACATGGGCGTCAAATCGCTGCACCGGTATCTGAATGCGTATCGGAATGCGGAAAAGGATGTGAGGGAGATTGCACAGCGGCTGGCGTCTCTGGAAGAGCGGCTGGCGCGGGAACTTCAGCCGTTTTTGTAAAAGGTGCGGCGGGCAGAAGCGTATGTACCGGTTGACGGCACTGCAGGAATGTGCGATAATTGTACCATGATGCTGAAATGCACCACGGTACATTTTTATTGACTGAAGCAGGAAAGCGTGACCAGACTATGTGTGGCCGAAATTATCATTACGACAGAAAGCAGATCATAAGTCAGACGAAACGCCGACCGGTATCCGGGAAAAACAGGAGGCGGAAATGAGCGAAGAGATAAGAGAAGAATTTTATGCAGTATTCAGAAAATATGGAGCTATGATGGCAGCACAGCCTTATCCGGTCGGAGAGGAGGCGCGGCTGCTGCTGGATACCTGGGACGGTGTTTATGGGACATTGAAAGGTGCAGATCTGGGTAATCTGAAGGAAAGCGATGTGGTAAAAATGGCAAACGGACATTTTTCCTCCAGCCGAACCGGCATGCGTGCGCGGGTGATTTCGCAGACTCCATATTGCCAGCGCTGCCTGCGGGAAGGCGTCTCTTTCCGGGCGGTGGTGGATGATATGGCGCAGATCATCGGTCCGCAGGTTTTCATTGTGGATATGACTGGCAGTAAAAATGCGGCAACGCTGCAGATGGCCAGAGCGATTCAGCACGCAACAGGGTGTTTCGTACAGGATCGTGTGCGGGATGGCCAGCCTGCGGGATATACGCTGACTGTAGGTCGTAACCTGTATGAGGCGGTGGTGGCGATGACCGTACTGGAAAAAGCAGCAGAGATCGCCCTGAAAGCTTCTGTGATCGGCGGCGGTAAGCCGCTCTCAAAAATAGAGGCACGCATCATGCGTCAGAATTACAAAAATAAATATTCTACAGTGGAAAACGAAGTGAAATCAGAGGAGGAAGTGAACGGCGTAGAAGATGATATGCCTGACGGAGAGGACACAGTCAGCAAAATGGATTTTGCTGACCGGGAATCAGAGCTGCGGCAGATGTTGGTAGACTTTGGAAATAAGATGGTAGCCTGCGGGCTGGTGCAGGGAACCTGGGGAAATCTTTCTGTCCGGCTGGATGAAAAATACATGCTGACTACCCCGTCGGGACTGGATTACACCCGGCTGCACGCAGAGGATATGGTCAAGGTGGAGATCTCGTCGATGAAATACGAGGGAGATCTGAAACCGACTTCTGAAAAGAGCCTGCATGCGGCGGTCTATCAGCACAGACCGGAGATCGGTGCAGTAATCCATACCCATGCGAAATACTGCTGCATTTTCGCTGCAGCGAATCAGGATATGCCGATTGAGGATCGGGAAGCGCAGAAAGTGTTTGGAACTTCCGTGAAGCTGGCAGGCTATGGTATTCCGGGAAGCAGGAAACTGGCGAAAAACACCGCAGCGGCGCTGGGGGACAACTTCGGATGCGTTATGGCCAATCACGGCATGCTGGCCTGCGGCAGCAATCTGGAAACAGCATTCGCCAACTGCCAGATGCTGGAGCAGTGCGCTGAAACTTACATCAATCGGAGGTTCAAGTAGCAGAGTCGGTGCACTGCCGGGAGAGCAGATGAAGTGCAGCCGACGCACTGCCGTTTTGCGTTTTACACACAAAAAGGGACGCCAAACGGATCCTGGAAACTGGTTTGGCGTCCCGACATAGCGAATTTGATTCAGCCATAAAAGAATATTTCATTGGAAACAGAGAAATATTCCAAGAATTGCAAAATAATGTATCAATATTACAGTCAATAAATATATAAAGCGTGAAATTTAAGAAAAAATAATACATTTTTCCTTTCGGAGAAAGGAAAGGGGACGCCAATCGCAGAAAAAAAGCGGAATTGGCGTCCTTTTCACTTTGCAGAAAAGTTCTCTCGTCCAGCGGCCACGTTTCGACCTGCGGCCATGCTTCGACCAGCGGCCGCGAACCGGTAAGAGTCTGGACTGGGCTCCCCTCCAACCTGCTACATCACCATCTGTATGAAGCTCCACAGCAGTTTCAGACCGTAGAAGATAATGACTACGCCACAGATGACGTTGATCACGCGCAGGGTCTTGTCGTTAAAGCGTGCACTGAAGAGAGAAATCACCGTAGAGATGGACAGAAACCACAGAACAGAGGCGGAAGCGAAGCCGCCCACGAAGAAAAAGTCGGTTCCTGCCGGCAGGGTCGCTTTAAATGCGCCCAGCATCATAGTGCCGTCGATGAGTGCCTGCGGGTTGAACCAGGTCACAACACAGGCGGTGGAGATGACCTTCAGAATCGGAATATCTACTTTCGTAGTGGTATCCATTGTGTCTTTCGCGCGGATCAGCCCCTGCCCGATCCAGATAACGATCAGACTGCCGATGAGCAGGATCCCTTTCTCCAGCAGGGGAAACGCCTGCATAACCGCACCGATTCCGAAAAAACACGCCATGCCCAGGCTTACGTCGAAGAAGATCACGATGAGCGCCGTCAGAAAGACCCGGCGCCGCGGCTGGGTCAGCGCTGTATTGATGACGAAAAGATTCTGAAGACCGATAGGTGCCACATAGGCCAGCCCCATCGTCAGTCCCTGCAGATAAATATCCATAATTCCTATTTACTCCTTTTTTCTTACCTGTTATAATTCTATTATAGCGATTTTGCGGAAAGCTGCAAGAGCGCATAAAAATATGACTAAGTAAGGAGGAACTGACCTTGATCGAGACACATTACGACTGCCCCTGCCTGGAAAAGTGTCCGCTGAACTATGCCATGTCCATTGTGGGCGGAAAGTGGAAGATGCAGATCATCTGCGCTCTGAATAATCAGGGAAGCCTGCGCTACAATGAACTGCGGCGCAAGCTGGACGGAATCTCCAATACCGTCCTTGCCGGCGCCCTGAAAGAACTGGAAGAGGCAGGACTGGTGGAACGGACAGAGTATCTGGAAGTGCCGGTTCGGGTAGAATATACTTCAACAAAAAAAGCAGATAAACTGATGCCAGTGCTGGAAGCCTTCAGCAGCTGGGGAGAGGAGATGATGAAATGAAACTGATCTCATGGAATGTAAACGGCCTGCGGGCTGCGATGGGAAAAGGATTTCTGGACTTTTTCAATGCAGCAGATGCCGATATTTTCTGCCTGCAGGAGACGAAGCTTCAGGAAGGACAGATTGAACTGGACCTGCCGGGCTATCATCAGTACTGGAACTACGCTGAAAAGAAAGGGTATTCCGGAACCGCCATTTTCTGCAAAGAAGAACCCGTCTCCGTGACGTACGGGATCGGGATCGAAGAACACGACCACGAAGGCCGGGTGATTACGGCGGAATTCGAAGACTTTTATTTCGTAACAGTCTATACGCCCAACTCCCAGGACGGTCTGAAACGGCTTGAATACCGGATGCAGTGGGAAGATGACTTCCGGGCGTATCTGCTGCGTCTGACCGAGAAAAAGCCGGTTGTGGCAGCAGGCGACATGAATGTGGCCCATCAGGAGATCGACCTGAAAAATCCGAAGTCGAACCGGAAAAATGCGGGGTTCACCGATGAGGAACGGAGCAAAATGTCCAGTCTCCTGGATTCCGGCTTCGTCGACACATTCCGGTACTTTTACCCTGACGCAGAAGGGATTTATTCCTGGTGGTCCTACCGCTTCAGGGCGCGGGAGAAGAACGCCGGGTGGCGGATCGATTATTTTCTTGCTTCCGAAAGCATGAAGAATCAGCTGGCAGGGGCGAAGATACATACAGAAGTTTTCGGCTCGGATCACTGTCCGGTGGAGCTGGAATTGAAATAGGCGGAATGGAGGAGAAGACGAATGAACAAAATCGGTTTTATCGGCATGGGGAATATGGCAATGGCTCTGGCTGCGGGATTTCTGGAGACAGGCAGGGTGCAGGCGGAGAATATGTGTGCCTTCGCGCCCAATCAGGAAAAACTGCGGCAGAACGCACAGGCAGTGGGATTTTCGGCATGTCCGTCGGCGCTGGCCGTCGTACAGAAAAGTGATCTGGTGATCATGGCATGCAAACCGTATCAGATCGAAGGCGTGCTGGCAGAGCCGGGCGTTCGTGAAGCACTGGCAGAAAAGGCAATGGTATCGGTAGCCATCGGCTGGGATTTCGAAAGATATGCGCCGCTGCTGGATTCTTCCACCCGCCTGCAGTATATTTTGCCAAATACTCCGGTGCAGGTGGGGGAAGGCGTATTCCTTCTGGAGGACCGAAGCAGCCTGACGAATGAAGAGCAGAGATGGCTGGAGGACTTGCTGGGAGCCTGCGGCACGGTTGTGAAACTGCCGGCAGACCTGATCAGTGCAGGATCGGCCGTATCCGGATGCGGACCGGCATTTATCAGCATGATGATGGAAGCTATGGCGGATGCGGCAGTAAAACACGGAATCCGGAGAGAGGATGCATACAGGCTGGTGGCACAGACGGTAATCGGCACCGGCAGGCTGATGCTGGAAAGCGGAGAGCATCCGGGCGTGATGAAGGATGCAGTCTGCTCGCCGGGCGGAACCACCATCCGCGGCGTGGCTGCACTGGAACATGCCGGTATGCGTGCGGCCTTCATGGATGCAGTGGATGCAGCGTCCGGGAGTATAAAGTAAGAAGATTGGAAACTGGAGGAAACAGGATGATGGAGAAAAGAAAAACCCTGGATGATCTCAAGGAGGAGATCCGGCTGTATCAGCCCTGGACCGATAAGGAAACCTGGGAAAAGCAGCAGATCCTGGATTTTGTGGAGAAGAATCCGGACTGCCTGCTGCGGGGAAACCGGATTGCACATATGACGGCATCAGCCTGGGTAGTAAACCGCGAGCGGACGAAGGTACTGATGGCTTATCATAAGATTTATGATTCCTGGGCGTGGCTGGGCGGTCATGCGGATGGAGAGGCGGATCTGCTTCAGGTGGCGATGAAAGAAGCCTGCGAAGAAGCCGGCCTGCGTCCGGCGGCAGCGGCGCCGGGGATAGAAGGCGGCAGCCTGCGTCCGGTGCGGGAAGAAATCTTTTCCATGGAAACGCTGACCGTGGACGGACATGTCAAGCATGGCAGCTGGGTACCGTCCCATCTGCATCTGAATCTGACCTATCTGCTGGAGGCAGATGAAAAGGAGAGCCTTCAGATCAATGAAGAGGAAAACAGCGGCGTCCGGTGGTTCCTGCTCGAGGAGGCGCTGGCAGCGTCGAAGGAGCCATGGTTTGTGGAACACATCTACTCCAAGCTGATCCGGAAGATGCAGATAAAAAAATGGTGAAAAAGAAAATCATACAGAGAATCGTTGCAATTCTCATCGTTCTGACTGTTTTTTTCTGGTCACCGCTGTCACATTATCCGATCAGTCTGGCGATCATGAAAGTATACAGTGCGATCCATGAAAAAGAAAGTGTTATGGAAGAAAAGGGCATTCAGCTGAAGATCCCGGGCGGCCGGATCACAGAGACACCGGACTGGTTTCCTTTCGCCATGACCTTTAACGCCAGCGCAGGATTCCGAGACTTTCTGGAAATGCAGGAGATCTGTTCAGGCCAGCCTGCAGACAGAGCGGACTATAGCGGACTACAGCTGACGATCGTATATAATTTCCCGGCTTTTGACATGCTGCAGGGATGCAGTCGGCTGTATGACAGTTCCTCGCCGTATTACAACGGGTTTTACGGCGCGTATCTGGTATCCGGGCAGACAGCAGAAGCAGATGGAAGCCGACATCCTTACGGGTTTACCCCGGAGGGAAAGCTGGACGTTTCCTCGGTGGCGCAGGTGCCGCAGTTCGACTTTCAGGAGCTGGTGCTGGCGGATATGGGAATCCGCTGGAACCGTATGGTTTTTGACTGTGCAGTGAACGGTCTGAAAGAGAATGTCTCTTATGCGGGTAGCGGAGGATGGACCCGGGCCGATGCAAATCTCACGGTGAACGGAGTCTTCCATCAGAAAAAGCAGTTTCACCGCTCCTATCTTCAATATGGCCCTCCGGGATATCAGGAAGAAAATGAACCCGGGACAGCGGATTTTGCGCCGGTCGGCATGTATGGGCGTGTCTACGGAAAGTATTTCGAGGAATGGGATACCTCTGTATTCTTTTATATTCTCGTGAGGGATCCGGAGGCAATGGAGCGCTGCGACCGGGAAATCCTGGGAAAGAGCACTTTGTCCTGACAATGTTTCATCGCATGGAAAAAGCGGACAAATTCCTGCAAATGTCCATTGCGAAAGGAAACCGCCCTGCCCTATAATAAGATATTGACTGTGCGAAGCCGGAGAAAAACGGTTCCTTTGATGTGAAAGGACAGGGTCGGAAAGGAGTATTTTGATGTGAGTGCAAAGGGGAAACAGAAAATGAGGGAAAATCAGGTGATGCTGAAAGTCGCCTCGTTTATCGTCGATAAGCGGAATCTTTTTTTCCTGCTGTTTATTTTGAGTGCTGTTTTTTCCCTTGTGTCCATGAACTGGGTCAATGTGGAAAATGATATTTCGGCCTATCTTTCCGATGATACCGAGACACGCCGGGGACTGGACCGCATGGAGAAGGAGTTTGTGACATTCGAAACGGCCAGGGTGATGATACAGAACATTTCACAGGAGCAGGCAGACGGGATTGCGGAAAGTATGAAATCGGTGGAGGGCGTCGCATCTGTCGGTTTTGATGACACGGAAGAGCATTTTAAAGATGCATCGGCACTGTTCGATCTGACCTTTGACTATGAAGAGGGAGATGCGCGAAACAAGGCGGCACTGGATGAAATCCTGAATACATATGGAAATTATGATGTCTATGTATCCAGTACGATCACGGATTCCATATCAGATATTATCGCGGAAGAGATCCGGTACGTGCTGGTGATCGCAGCAGTGATCATCGTGGCGGTTCTGCTTCTGACTTCGCAGACTTACGCGGAAGTGCCGGTGCTTCTGATCACTTTTATTGCGGCGGCATTACTGAATATGGGCACTAATTTTATATTCGGCACGATTTCTTTCGTTTCCAATTCTGTAACCGTTGTGCTCCAGCTGGCGCTGGCGATTGATTATGCAGTGATTCTGGTCCATCGGTATACGGAGGAAAGAGAGCATTATGATGCCCACGATGCGACAGTGATCGCACTCAGCAAAGGAATCCCGGAGATTGTCTCCAGCAGTCTGACGACAATTGGCGGACTGGCAGCGATGATGTTCATGCAGTTTCATATCGGTTTTGATATGGGAATCTGCCTGATCAAGGCGATTCTCTACAGTCTGCTCTCTGTTTTCACGCTGATGCCCGGGCTGCTGATGGTGTTCAGCAAACGGATCGACCGGACTCACCATAAAAATTTCGTGCCGAAAATCACTGCAGTGGGAAAATTTGCTGTAAAGAGCAGATATGTGATCCCGCCGGTGTTTGCAGTGCTTCTGATCGCTGCATTTCTGCTTTCCAACCGGTGCCCGTATGTCTATGGCACAGAAGGAATTCCGACAATTCAGAAAAATGATGTGACGGTTGCCAGGGAGACCATAGAAGACACCTTTGGCAGCAGGAATCTGATCGCGGTCATTGTGCCGGGCGGCAATTATGAGGCGGAGGCGGCGCTTCTGGAAGATCTGGAAGACTGTGATGAGGTGAGTTCTGCCATGGGCCTTGCCAATATCGAGGTCATGGACGGATACACACTGACCGATGGGCTGAATCCGAGAGAATTTTCGGAACTGATCGATCTGGATTACGGTGCGGCGGAGGCGCTGTATGCGGCATATGCTGCCGGACAGGAAGACTACGGTCAGATTGTGAATGACCTGGGAAATTATGAAGTTCCGATTATCGATATGGTCATGTATCTGCACGACATGATGGAGGACGGATACATCCAGCTGGATGATGATCTGAAAGATACATTCAATACGCTGTATCTGCAGCTGTATGATGCGCGTCTTCAGCTGCAGAGCGAGGATTACAGCCGGATGCTGGTCTATCTGGATCTGCCAGTGGGCGGAGAGGAGACATTTCAGTTCCTTGACCGGATCCACGCTATGGCAGACCAGTATTATGACGGCGGCGATGTTCTGCTGGTGGGGGATTCCACCAGCGAATATGATCTGTCTAGGTCCTTTGCCAGTGACAATCTGATGATCTCAATTGTTTCAGCGCTGATCGTCATGGTGGTTCTGCTGCTGACCTTCCGGTCTGCCGGTCTTCCGGTTCTGCTGATCATGGTCATCGAAGGAAGTATCTGGACGAATTTTTCCTTCCCCTACATTACCGGAACGAAGCTGTTCTTCATGAGTTATCTGGTAGTCAGCTCCATTCAGATGGGCGCGAATATCGACTATGCGATCGTGATTTCCAGCCGGTTTGCAGCGCTGAAGAAGGAAATGAACGCAAAGGATGCCATGGTGGAGACGCTGAACCAGGCGTTTCCGACCATCATCACATCGGGTGCGATTCTGGCACTGGCCGGTGCCCTGATTGGTGTTATGACTTCCGAAGCGACCATTTCCAGCATCGGCATCTGCCTGGGAAGAGGAACTCTGATCTCTCTGATTCTTGTCATGTTTGTTCTGCCGCAGATTCTTCTGCTGGGAGATCATATCATCGAGAAAACATCCTTCAATATTGATATTCCGGTAAAGCACAGAAATGCGGAAGGCAGCATTTTTGTGGACGGCCTGATCCGCGGAGAGGTCCATGGAACCATTCATGCCAGTGTCCACGGTGTTGTGGAGGGAAGCGTCAATGCCACCGTGATCTCAGGAACCGTGGAAGACATGGGGAATGCGGAGAATACGGAGAATACGGATGCGATCCCGCAGCCTGAAGATTCCGGGAGGAAAGGAGGTGCCATCGTTGAAGAAGAACAGGAGATCAAATAAAAAAGAACGACGCAGAAGCCTGCGGTGCATGCGTGTGATGGTGCTTGTTCTGTGCTTCGTGATGACAGCCGGAAGCTGTCCGGCGGTACCGGCCGGAAACCGTCAGGCTGCCGCTGCAGAAAAGAATGCATCCGGGGATACGGTGATTATCGCCCTTCGAACGCAGGCCGACTTCCTTGCATTTGCACAGAAATGCACTTCGGACAGCTGGTCACGGGGCAAAACATTCCGTCTGGAAGCAGATATTGATCTGGAAGGAAGCGGTTTCCGTTCTGTGCCGGTCTTCGGTGGTGTCTTCGACGGAAACGGGCATACGATTTCCGGCTATACGTTCCGGGAGAGTGCCTCACCCCAGGGATTGTTCCGGTATGTGCAGGAATCCGGCGTGATCCGGGATCTGACGCTGGAAGGTTCGATTCTGCCGGAAGGAAGCCGGGAAAAGGTCGGCGGCATTGCCGGTGAAAACGAAGGTACGATACAGGGATGCAGATTTGCGGGGACCGTTGGCGGAGATGCGGAGATCGGCGGGATTGCCGGTGTGAATAAACTCTCCGGAATCATCTCCGGCTGCCGGACCTGCGGTGTGGTATACGGGAAAAAATATGTGGGAGGAATCGCTGGAAGAAATTACGGCACCATTCTCCGCGCAGAAAATCAGTGCAGTGTGAATACGACGGTTCAGACGGAGCCGAAGATGATATCTTCTGTGGACATTTCCACGTTAACGCTGGAAGAACTGAATCAGGAAGTCAATGTCACGGATATCGGCGGGATTGCCGGATGGTCGGAAGGCGTTCTGCAGGGCTGCCTGAATGAAGGAACCGTGGGATATCTGCATACAGGATATAATGTGGGTGGCATTGTCGGCAGACAGTCCGGATATGTGAATCAGTGTGAAAACCGTGCAGGTGTGTACGGCAGAAAGGACGTAGGCGGTATCGCCGGACAGATGGAGCCGTATTCTACGATTCTGTCCATCAGTAAGCTGTCTGCTCTTCGCAGGGAGCTTTCCACACTGCAGACTCTGATCGACCGCCTTCTGAATGATGTGAATGCGACCTCTGCCCGGATTTCCGGGCAGATCAAATCCATCAGCAGCTCTCTGTCAGAAGCAGAAGACGCTGCAGACAGCCTGATCCGTCAGACGGAGAACCGGATCGATACCAATCTGGATGCGGCCAGTGCGGTCAGTGTGCGTGTTTCGGAGACAATGACGCAGATGGAGCCGGTGCTGGAGCAGGCAGAAACGATGCTGGATGAGCTGGGAACCGCTTCAGCACAGCTGCAGGATGCGGTAAGGCAGCTTCGTGCCATGTCACCGGAGATCAGAAATTCACTGGGAGAGCTGGATCAGTCCCTGGCAGATCTGTCAGCGGCACTGGCAGAAGTCAGCAAGGGGTCCCGTGAGATTCTGGAAGGAATCGATTCCCTGAAACAGAGCCTCGGTGATGAAGAAAAAGTCTGCGCCGCGGTGGAAAAAATCAGGAGCGGCATGCTCCATTTTTCCGCAGGGCTGACACAGGTGCGCAGCAGCGAAAACGCAGTGCGGACTGCAGTGCAGCATCTGCAGTCTTCCGATGCGTGGAAAGAAATGGAGGAAAGCATCAGCGGCCAGAAGGATCCGCTTCGCAGCCTGCATGCGCTGAAGCAGCTCCTTACCTCAGAAGAGCTGAAAGAACTGCTGGATACGGAGAAAAACGCACTTCCGGAAATCATTTCCGGGGTGAAAAAGATGAGAGAAGGCCTTACACAGATCACAGAAGGTATTGCGGATCTGACACAAAACCAGGATCTCGAACAGCTGGAGGCTGGCCTGAATAAGCTGGAATCCGGTGCAAAATCCATGGAGAAGGCTCTGTCTTCTCTATCTTCTGCTGCGACCCATCTCCGGAATGCTTCGTTCTGGGTGAAACAGACAGAACCGGAGATCAGCAGCGCCATGAAATCCATCGAAGAGGCGGCGGATACGCTGCAGACTGCTTTGCTGGACGGGAAACGGGCCATGTCGGAGATTCACCGCATTCTGTCGGATCTGGCGGCCCGGCCGGCGATCACATTCTCCGGTGCGGACAGTACTTTCACCGAGACACAGGAAGCACTCTCAGATTCCATCGGAACCGTAATGAACGGCTGCAGTGCTCTGAGCGATGTCGCTGCGGCAGATACAAAGAAACTGACATCGGATCTGCAGAAAGTCTCCGATCAGCTGATACGTATCTTCAATCTCTTGCTGGATCTGGCCGAGGAAACCGGTGACAGAAACAGCGGAGGAGAGTCTGCCGAAGCGAAGAGAGAGAACGAAAAAGAGGCAAGTCTTCTTCTGGAAACAGAAGATGTTTCTGCGGCGGATACCGAGGAACGGACAGAGGGCAAGGCTGCAGGCTGTCGTAACTTCGGCCCTGCAGAGGGAGACATTAATGTCGGAGGCATCGCCGGGTCCATCGCATATGAAGTGGATTTTGATCCGGAAGATGATCTGCTGAACCAGAACACAAGCCTTCTGGAAAAAACGACCCGCTATGCCCGTGCTGTGATCCGCGACTGTGAAAATCAGGCAGATATCACCGCGAAAAAAAATGATGCGGGGGGAATCGTCGGCAGAATGGACTTCGGATATGTGAAGAATTGTGCAGCTGCCAGAAACGTCACCTCGCGAAGCGGGGATTATACAGGCGGAATCGCAGGATTCTGCGGGGGAAAAATCGATGCATGCAGCAGCAAGACCGTTCTTTCGGGACGAGACTATGTCGGCGGAATTGCGGGAACCTGCAGCGGAACGGTAAATGACTGCCGTGCTGTGGTCCGCATCACATCGTCCAGAGAACACAGCGGTGCTGTGGCCGGTCTGCTGGAAGAAAACGGGACTGCTTCGGGAAATCTGTATGTCGATCAGCCGGATTCGGATGGGACACTGACAGGCGGCATTGATCAGATTAGCTACCGCGGCAGAGCTGAAGCAGTTTCTTTTGAAGAACTTGAGAAGGCCGGAATTCCCGTATTGCTGGAGAAATATACGGTCCGGTTTCTGGCAGACGGATCAGAGCTGAAAAGTGTTACGGTACCGTACGGGACGCGCCTGGAGGACGGGCAGATCCCGCATGTCCCGGAAAAGGAAGGATATTACGGAAGCTGGGATAAAGAGACTCTTTCGTCCGTTACTTCTGATCTGGATCTGGAGGCGGATTATACTCGTTATGTTACGGTTCTTGCGAGCGGGCAGACCAGAGAGGGAGGAAGTTCTGTTCTTCTGGCAGAGGGAAATTTCACGGAGGAAAGCTGGCTGCAGGCGCAGCCGCTGTCAGCATCTGGCGGCTCCGGAACAGGTCCGGCCGATGCCATTGAGATGTGGAATGTCACTCTGATGCATCCGGACGATGAGGGAAAGCATCAGTACCGGTACCGGATCCCGGATGACTGCCGGTCAGATCTGACCATTCTCATTCAGGAAGACGGCAGATGGAGAAAAGCAAAGACGAAGCAGGAAGGACGATGTCTGGTATTTCAGGCATCTGGAACGACTCTGAACTTTGCAGTGACAGAGCACGCAAGCGGTATGCTGCGAAATGCAGTTCTGGCTGTGCTGCTGTGTTCGGCAGCAGCCCTGGCAGGCAGGTTCTTCCGGAAACGGAGAAAAAGAATGCAGAAAGGACAGGAGAAGCAGTGAATATATGTGTTTTTGGAGCCAGCAGTGATACGATCGATTCGCGCTATCTGGCGGCAGGTGAAGAACTCGGACGGCGGATGGCACAACGCGGCCACAGCCTGATCTTCGGCGGCGGCGCCACCGGCATGATGGGTGCAGTAGTGCGGGGAGTCACGGCAGAGGGCGGCAGTTCCACGGGAATTGCGCCGCGATTTTTTGATCAGGAAGGCGTGCTGTATCCGGCGTGCAACCGGATGATCTTCACCGGCACGATGCGGGAGAGAAAAGAAAAGATGGAACAGATGGCCGACGGTTTTATTATGACACCGGGCGGTATTGGAACCCTGGAGGAATTCTTCGAGGTTCTGACACTGAAACAGCTGGGACAGCACGATAAACCCATCGGAATCCTGAATACGGCAGGCTGCTTTAGCTCGCTGGAGGCTCTGCTGAAGGAACTGGCAAAGACAGGTTTCATGACGGAAGAATGTCTGCAGCTGTTTTTCATGGAGAAGGATCCAGAAAAGCTGCTGGACAGAATAGAACCGATGTAAAAAGAATCGAAAGGCCATTTCGCAAGGAAGCCGATTCCCTGCGGCATGGCCTTCTTTCATGTTTTTATGCGCATTATGCGAGTTCTTTTTTCCGGTTCGTCTTCAGATAGAAGATGATGCCCAGTACGCACCAGATCAGCAGACAGACTCTGGATTCAGGAGCCAGATAGGAAGGCATGCCCGGGATCAGCAGCAGGCCGACGAAGACCAGCGCAAAGCAGGCGCCCAGAAGAGATAAGACTTTCAGGACCGGTTTGTGATCCTGTGGATTCGCTTTCAGCGTACGGAAGCAGGAAAGGCAGGTATATCCGTAGCCGATCGCTGCACCGATGGAAGACATATCGACGACCCAGCCCAGCACTTCCCGTCCGAACCATGGTGCTGTCAGAGAAATCACCATGACGAACAGAATGGCATTCTTTGGTGTTTTGTGCTTCTCGTCAATTTCTCCAAACCAGGCAGGCAGCGCATTCTCGCGGGCCATCGAGTACAGCAGACGGCTGGTCGCCATGTAAAAACCGATGATGCCTGATAAAACAGCACAGATCAGTGCAATACCCAGAAAAAACAGACCGGGCCTGCCCATGATCAGTTCCACTGCCTCGCCGGTCGGCCAGTCATAATTCTGATCCAGCAGGCTTTCCCACGGCATGACGGAAGCGGTGATGGTGTTCAGGATCACGTAGACCGCACCGCCGAAGAGGATCGCGAAGATCATGATGAAATTCACTTTTTTCGTGGAAAAGTTAAACTCTTCCGCAGCCTGGGGGATCGAATCAAAACCGACGAAGGCCCACGGCGCGACAGCGACAATCGCGGCAACTGATGCAAATGCAGAACGGTCCTGCGGATAGGCAGGCTGCAGATTCGCGGCCTGCACGTGCGGGCTGAAAAGGGCAGCGATACCCAGAATCAGAACGGAAGCTGTCAGCGACAGTGCCATAACCGTCTGCAGCCAGCCCGCCACGCTGATTCCCCGGATGGAAAGAAACGCAAACAGAATCAGGGCGAAGGATGCCAGCAGAATCTCTCCCAGATAAATATCCCAGCCGGCCACCGAATAAAGATAGCCGAACTCCAGCAGCCCGCCCAGCAGCTTCCGGCTCACCAGACCCAGCGCGGTCGCATTCAGCGGAACGATAGCCAGATAGGAAAGTCCCAGGAACCAGCCGCAGAGATAGGCGTGCCTGCGGCCAAAGGTTTTTTCTGTAAATGTATATTCTCCGCCTGCAATCGGATATTTCTGGATCATATAGCCGTAGTTCAGAGCGATCGTGATCATAATGCAGGCTGCAATCGACATGCCGATCAGTGTGCCAAGGGTGCCGGCCTTCGGAAGGAAGGTGGTGCCGGGCATGACGAAGGCGCCCCAGCCGATGATGCTCCCCAGTGCGAGCGACCAGACATTGAGCGGGTTCAGTTTTCTTTCAAGAGTAAGTTCTTTCGCCATAGATACCTCCTGCCTATTTCGGGCTGCCGGAACGGCGCAGTTTTTTCTTATTCTGAGCAGGAAGGTTCGGACAACGGTTGACACAAGTCGGATCGACCACTTCCATGTTCTTTTTTCTGAATCCGATCTCCGTCAGGCTGGTGCATCCGAAAAATGCATGTTTGCCGATGAAGCGGATCGTTTTCGGCAGCTGGATCTTTTCTACTTTTTCATTGTATTCAAACGCGCTGGCGGCGATTCCTTCCACCGGCTTGCCGCTGATCCGCGGCGGCACAGTGACTTCTCTGTCACGACCCAGGTATTTCGTGATTACGATATGATCATAGAATTCCTGATAGTCGTATTCTCTTGTCAGGCCATCTTTTGAAAATCCTTTGTCAAGACAGTAGGTATCCAGGACCTGCTCTGTCAGATCACCGAAGATCGGGCCGGTGAGCACCTGATGCATTCTCACGTCTCCGCCGAAATTGGCCTCGATGATTTCTGCTTCCCCTTCTTCGTCGATGGCGATATCCCAGGAGATCAGTTTCATCATCGGAATGTCGTAGTGAGCTTTTTCTGCGGTTTCCAGCACACTGTCAAATCCAGGCACTTTTTTAAAGTCGCCCCTGGCGAGATTAACCCCGGAAGGCAGTTCTTCCACTCTCTGCCGTTTCACATTCAGCGCCCACGGAAAAGCTGTGCCGTCCAGATTGACACCGATCAGGCAGCCGCCGTGCTTGTAGTTATCCACTCTGACTTTCGGCGAACCGACCTTGACCAGGGCGGCAAGCGGAATGAACTTTCCATCCAGCATCAGTGTGGTGAGCCGTACGGTATTCACGGTGCTGTCATTGAGCCGGGCCATTTCCGGATGCTGATGGATCGCATCCTGCACTACAAACAGATCACCTTTGTTTTCAAAGATATCCGTCAGCTCTTCACGAGTCGCTTCGCGGAAAAATTCGACGCCTTTTCCGCCGGCCAGACCGCTCGGCTTGACGACGATCTCCCGTTCCTGCAGCCGGGCCAGTGCCAGATCCACGGCTTCTTCCAGACTGATCTTCTGAAACTGGCTGTTGTAGTAGATGCCTTCCACCCGCCTTACGATGGTCTGTGGCTGCCTGGCGTTTGCCAGCAGCTTCGGCAGATAGGCCTTGTTCTGAAATGCGAAGATATAATTTTCAGGTGCGGTGGAAGGACGGATGAATTTTTTCAGAAAATAGTAGGGCACATATCTGGGATCCCAGATCCCGCTTCGATTGTAATAAGTCTTCCATGCATCGTAGCCCATGTCAGCGACGAATTTGTATTTGCCCCAGAAGGCATCAACTTCCGCCTTCTGCTCTGCAGTCAGATCTACATCGGTATCCAGGGCATAGGACAGGTCTTCCAGCTTTCCATATTCCACGCCTTTCTGAAATTCATTTTCTGTTTCCTTCAAAATCAGTTTTCTGATTCTGTAACTTAAAGCACACATTCTGAAGTCCTTTCTGAGATTGAGTTTCGAATATCGTATATAATGGTAGAATATCACAAATGGGAACGCTTGTAAACTTTCTCCCGCTGATTTTCCCGGTTTCAATTCAAGAAAAAAACCATGGGAGACACATCCATGGTTTTTCTGATTGCTCATACTGTGCATTTAACTTATGCACGGGTGGGGACGGGTGAGACTTATTTTGCAGCTTTGGCTGCGTTGAACCGTTTCGTTAATCTGGAAGTCTTTCTGGAAGCGGCGTTCTTGGAAATTGTATTCTTGGAAGCAGCCTGCTTCAGTTCTTTTTCCGCAAGTCTCAGCTTTTCTTCTGCCAGCTCGAAGTTGCCCTCTGCCAGTGCAGCATCGAAAGCCTTCAGGACATCTTTCAGATGACCCTTTACTCTCTTGTTTCTTGCGGTCTTCTTGTCAATTACTCTGATTCTTTTTTTCGCGGATTTAATGTTTGCCATTTGTTATTCACCCCACTGTTATAATTTTTAGCCTGTCCCTCTGTGACGACTTCGGGACATAAATTCGCAACATAAATTATAAATGAATAACCCTGATTTTGCAAGGAAAAATAAGAAAAACACAGAAAATTTTTCGAAAGGAGCAGAAGAGACTGTAATGAAACGCAATTACCGGACCGATTTGGCCGTTGAAACCCAGGAAATTCTTGAAAAAGAGGAGAAACTCACCGGTTTTACCCGGAAATCCCGTCAGCTGGACGAGGATATCAGCGTGACAGCAATCACCATAGAAGATGAGGAGGGAGAAAAGGCGTTCGGAAAACCGAAAGGCACTTATATCACGCTGGAAGTAAAGGGAATTCTGGAGCAGAAAGATAAGATCTCTGAACGTGCCGCCCGCGCCCTGGCCGCAGAACTGAAGAAGCTGATCCCTTTTCACTATTATCTGAAGGCGCTGGTGGTGGGGCTGGGAAACGAAAAAGTCACGCCTGACAGTCTTGGCCCTCATACAGTAGATAAGGTGAAGATCACCAGCCACCTGTTCAGAATTTATGACTGTGACGGAGACTGGGAGATGGGCAATGTCAGCGGTTTTAATCCGTCTGTTACCGGGGTTACCGGCATGGAAACCGCTGAAGTCATCGAAAAAGTGGTTCAGCTGGTGAAACCGGAGGTGGTTCTTATTATCGATTCCCTGGCTGCGAAAGATATCCGCCGCATCAGTACGACCATTCAGGTCTGCGATACCGGGATTTCACCCGGTGCAGGCATGGGCAACCGGCGGAAAGAGATTTCCGAAAACACCCTCGGGTGCCGTGTCATTTCCATTGGAGTGCCGACGGTCATCGATTCCAGGACTCTGATACTGGATGCCGCCGAAGGAATCGCACCCTGGGCCGAGAAAGAAGTGGACCGTTATCTGGAAAACCGCGACTTGGACATGATCGTCACTTCGACGGATATTGATCAGATCATTCAGGATTTTTCGCAGATCATTGCCGATGCGGTTAATATTACTTTGCACCCGGGCATATACTCTTAACACAGGACGCCTGAACGCGTTCTGACGATCTGTTTTGTGAAAAAACGGGAGGAGTCCGTGTCATGAAAAGAAAAATTGCAGGCGGTCTGCTGGCGGTATATGCTGCCAGCACGCTGCTGTTTTCGGTGTTTTTGCCGGAGGGAACGTCGCAAAATCTGACCGGCGCAGACCATTCTCTGTCGCCGTCCGAGTTCGGCGTGCTGTGTATCAGTACCGTTTACCCGGGGGCCGTTTCGGACGTATCCGATTCCCGGGATAACGAAGAGGCCGGAGCCGATCAGGCATCTTCCGGATCAGAGGCGGACGAGGCGAACCAGGGTAAACAGACGGCTGGAACGACGGTTCGGGAGGAGGAAAAGCCGGGGCCGGTCGTGTTCGGTGAGGATCCGGCAGTACTGATCCTGCACACCCATGCGACAGAAACCTATCTTCCGGCCGATGAAGGCAATTACCACTCGAAAAAGAAGGAGAACTCGGTCCGCGACGTGGGCGAGGTGCTGGCCAAAAGTCTGGAGGAAGAGGGCATCTCCGTGGTCCATGATCAAACGCTTCACGACAGCCCTTCCTACAGCAGTTCCTACAGCCGGTCTGCAGAGACGGTAAAATCACTGCTCCATCAGTATCCGACCATTCGATGCGTCATAGATCTTCATCGTGATGCCACGGACTCCGAAGCACCGGGTGCGACCTTGTCCGTCGGCGGCAAGTCCTGCGCCAGATACATGTATGTGGTCAGCACTGCAGTTCCCAATTACAAGACAAACGCAAAATTTATATCGGCAATGAACGATACGGCTGCAGAAAATTTCAGCGGGTTTACCGGCACGGTACTGGAACGGGGCTATCCTTATAATCAGAGTCTGGCAGATCGCTATCTGCTGGTGGAATTCGGCAACAACCGCAACGATATCGCTGACGTGCGGAATACAGCCAGAATTTATGGAAAGATCCTGGCGCAGACGCTGAAGGCGGGGTACTGAAGAATTCAGGCTCCGCAGTAAAACGGGGCGCAGCGGAATGCTACCGGGAAGAGGACGTCAGCCAGCCCAGTACTTCAGCAGCATTCGTATCCGGTTTTACCTTTTCCCTTGCCCATACGATCATACCGTTTTCATCAATAATATATGTCGTGCGAACGACACCCATGGATACTTTTCCATAAAGTTTTTTCTCTTTCCAGACGTCATAGCTCTGGATGGCCTGCAGCTGCGGGTCAGAAAGCAGAAGAAAAGGCAGGCCGTTTTTTTCTGCAAATTTCTGGTGGGAAGCAGTGCTGTCTTTGCTGATCCCGATCACGGTGACATCCTGTCTGCGGAAGGCATCCCAGGAAGCAGCAAAGGCGCAGGCCTGCTTCGTGCAGCCCGGCGTGCTGTCTTTTGGATAAAAATACAGTACGACCTTTTTCCCCCTGAAATCCTCCAGAGAAACAATTCTTCCATCTTTGTCCTGCAGGGAAAATGCCGGCGCTTTTATTCCGGTTTCAAGCATATTTTTCTCCTTCCTGTTTTATAAAAACATAGGTTTCTTCACTGGACAGAGCTTCGCGGGACGCAAAGCCCGGACCGGTGTAACTCTTTATTTTTCTATACCACAGATAGTCAGTCTATAAAAAAATTTTACTGATTTAAAAGAAAAGTTCTGGCAGCGACGTAAAATCATGTCGTTTCTTTGCAAAATATCGTGAAATGTGCCGAAGCAGCAGGCACTATCAGAGCAGCAAGACAGGAAACAGTCTGCCGAAGGGAACCCCTTATGCTGATCTGAAACAGGGATATGTGATTTTTATCTGCATGTTTGATCTCTTTCACAGAAACAAACCGGCAGGAAGGAGTCAGATACATGGCGACTGTGCAGGATGAAATGGAAAGAATGCAGACCATTGCAGACAGAATGAAAGCGCAGATACGAGTTCTGGAGGAAAAAGAGGAAGCCGCGAAATCAGAGGTCGAAGCCGCGAAATCAGAGGCCGAAGCCGCGAAGGTAAATTTAAAGAGAGCAAGTGATGAATCAGAACAGTTCCAGAATCTGGTTTCCGTGCTTCTGAAATCAGGAAGAACAGAGGAACTTCTACGGGCTGTGGAAGATCCGGTATTTCGAGCCAAGCTGGAAGAGGAACTGCTTTAGACCGGTCAAACTGCAGGATTCTTGTTTTTTTGCAACAAATGGGGTCTTGAGTATTTGTAAAAATGCACAACATTCTATTGACTTTGCTGCAGAAACAGAGTAAAATACGTTTAGAATTAAATATGCGACCAAAGACTTTGACGGAGACAGTAGATTTATGTTCAAAAGGCCGGAGCGAATCGGGGATGGTGCGAGCCCGAAGCCGAAAGTAGACATATTTTGAATATCACTCCCGAGTTGCAGGGCCGAAAGGCGGACGGACAGACGGCGAAGAAACAGCTGGGTCTTGAATGCCGAGTAAGTTCTGACGGGCCTTCCCCGTAATCGGAAGAACATATGATGGTATGTTGTAGCAGGTGGTGAAGCGGAAAATGATAATAGAAAAAACTATATCTCCGTCCTGATACAGGACGGAGTTTTTATTTGAAGAAAGGCGGACGAATCCCGCCGGGAGCGCAGAAACACAGGCTGCATAAACAGGAGGAACAGATGGAACAGAACAACAAAACAGTGGAAATCAGATGGCACGGCAGGGGCGGCCAGGGGGCGAAGACGGCCTGCCTGCTACTGGCGGACGTGGCATTCAATTCAGGAAAATACGTGCAGGGATTCCCGGAATACGGCCCGGAGCGGATGGGTGCGCCGATCACAGCATATAACCGGATCTCTGATACGCCGAACCGGGTTCACTCCAATATTTACGAGCCGGATTTCGTGGTTGTGGTAGATGAAACGCTGCTTCACACGGTGGATGTGACCAGCGGGCTGAAGGAGGGCGGTGCCATCATCATCAACAGCACCAGAAACCCGAAGGAAGTCAGAAAGCAGCTGGGAGGCTACAAAGGAAGAGTCTGTGTGGTAGATGCAGGCGGCATCTCCGTCCGGACACTGGGGAAGGAGTTCCCGAACACGCCGATGCTGGCAGCCACGGTGAAGGTCAGCCAGGTCATCGACCCGGAAAAGTTCCTGGCGGACATGGAAGAGTCTCTGGGGCATAAATTTGCCAGCAAGCCGCAGGTGATCGCAGGCAACATGGAAGCGTTGCGATTTGCCATGGATGAAATCAGGGAGGAGCAGTAGGATGGACAGCAGAAAAGAAACCATGACGAGCGGAAAACCGGATCCGTTCCGGAGCGCGAAAAATATACACGAAAACAGCACCTGGCAGGAGCTGACCTGCGGTGCGGAAATCTACGAACCGGCCACCTCGCGTCTGGTGAACACGGGAGAGTGGCGGGTGCTGACCCCGGTGCTGGAGATGGAAAAATGCAAGCACTGCATGCTTTGCGTGCCGTTCTGTCCGGATATCTGCATTCCGGTGAAGGACGGACGCAGACTAGACACAGATCTGCACTACTGCAAAGGCTGCGGCATCTGTGCCAAAGTCTGCCCGTTCAAAGCAATCACGATGAAGAGGGAGGAAAAGTAGATGGCAATCAGAGAAAGAATGAGCGGCAATGAGGCCGTGGCATATGCGATGAAACAGATCAACCCTGACGTGATGGGCGCATTCCCGATCACGCCGTCTACGGAGATTCCGCAGTATTTTTCCAAATATATCGCCGACGGCAAGGTGGACACAGAGTTTGTCGCTGTGGAATCGGAGCATTCTGCCATGTCAGTCTGCATCGGTGCAGCGGCAGCCGGAGCACGGGCAGTAACAGCGACTTCTTCTGCAGGTCTGGCACTGATGTGGGAGCTGCTATCTGTGGCGGCATCCAGTCGGCTTCCCATCACCATGGCAGTGGTCAACCGGGCGCTGACCGGACCGATTAATATCAACAACGACCATTCCGATTCCATGGGCTGCCGGGACACGGGCTGGATCCAGATCTACGCGGAAAACAACCAGGAGGTCTACGATAATTATATTCAGGCTATGCCGATCTCCGAATACTGCCGTCTGCCGATCATGATCTGCCAGGACGGGTTTATCACCAGCCACGCGGTGGAAAACATCACCCTGCTGGAGGATGAGGTGGTGAAAGATTTTGTGGGGGAATACGAGCCTGCCCATTATCTGCTGAAAAAAGACGAACCCCTGGCGGTGGGCCCTTACGGGGTGTCGCCGTATTACATGGAGATCAAAAAAGCCCAGGCCGAAGCCATGAAAAGCGCGGGAGAGCGGATTTTGTCGGTGGCCGAAGCGTTCGAAAAAATCAGCGGACGGAAGTACGGTTTCTTCGAAGAATATCGGCTGGAGGATGCGGAGATGGCGGTGGTGGTCATCGGCTCCTCGGCGGGTACCGGCAAAGATGCGGTGGACCAGCTGCGTGCGGCGGGCATCAAGGCGGGACTTCTCAAAATCCGCGTGTTCCGGCCCTTCCCGATGAAAGAGGTTGCGGCGGCTCTTTCGGGGGTCAAGGCCGTAGCTGTCATGGACAAGGCAGAGGGATTTTCGGCCTGCGGCGGACCGCTGTTTGCAGAAGTGCGTTCTGCCCTGTATGATCTGGAAGACCGCCCGAAATGTATAAACTATGTGTACGGTCTCGGCGGCCGGGATGTGACTGTGGGAACTTACGAGACAATTTTCGGGGAACTGGCGGAAATCCTGCGGACCGGCGAAACCGGTGAAGTGTACCGTCATATCGGCCAGAGAGAAGGGGAGGAATAATCGATGCGATATAATCTGAAACGTGAAGTGGAAAAACAGGGAAGATTTGCACCGGGACATCGGCTCTGTGCAGGCTGCGGCGCTGCGGTGGCGGTGAATGGGGTGCTGCGTGCACTGGAACCGGAGGACAAGGCGGTGATCGCCAATGCGACCGGCTGCCTGGAGGTATCCACTTTTATGTACCCTTTTACCGCTTATGAGGACAGCTATATCCACAGCGCCTTCGAAAACGCGGCTGCCATGACCGGCGGCGTGGAGGCGGCTTATAATGTTCTGAAGAAAAAAGGCAAAATCGACGATACGTATAAATTCATCTGCTTCGGCGGTGACGGAGGAACCTACGACATCGGGTTTCAGTCTTTGTCCGGCGCCATGGAACGTGGACATGACATGGTCTATGTGTGCTACGACAACGAGGCGTACATGAACACCGGAACCCAGCGTTCTTCGTCCACACCGCGGTTTGCCAACGCTACCACTTCGCCGGTGGGCACCCAGTCTTACGGCAAGGTGCAGAACAAAAAGAATCTGACGGAGATCATTGCGGCTCATAATGTGCCGTATGCTGCGCAGACCACCATGATCGGCGATTTCAGCGATCTGCATAATAAGGCCCGCAAGGCCATCTACACCAAGGGACCTTGTTTCCTCAATGTGCTGTCGCCGTGTCCGCGGGGCTGGGGCTATGATATGAGCGACCTGGCGGAGATGTGCGACCTGGCGGTGAAGACCTGCGTCTGGCCTCTGTATGAAGTGGAGGACGGGGTCTGGCGTCTGAACTATGAACCGGCGAAGAAGCTTCCGGTGGAGCGGTTCCTGGAACGGCAGAACCGGTTTAAACACATGTTTGCTCCAGGAAATGAGTGGATGATTGAGTCGGCGCAGATCTGGGTGGATGCCCAGTGGGAGAAGCTGAAGGCGCGCTGTGAGCAGGAATAGCGCAGATTTCACAGAATGTCAGTCTTTCAGAGAAAAACAGAAAAATAAAATCAGAAGGCCTTTCGGGAAAAAAACAGGTTTCTCCCGAAGGCCTTTTTTTCTGTTTCAAAAACAAAAAAACGCTTGACAGGCAAAACCTGCAGTGATACTATACTATTGTCTTAAGCGCTTAAGACAATAAGCAAGAAAGAGGGGATATTCATGGAATGGGATCTGGATGACAGCCGGTCCATCTGGCCGCAACTGAAAGAACAGCTGATTCGGGCGATCGTATCTGGGGCATATGAAAAAGGAAGTGCCTTTCCTACCGTCCGGCAGCTGGCACTGGAAGCCGGCGTCAACCGCAATACCATGCAGAGGGCCATGGCGGAACTGGAAGCGGAAGGCCTTCTGATCACCAACCGGACGGCAGGCCGCACTGTGACCACGGACCAGACGCTGATCGACACCATGAAGGAAAAACTGGCAGAAAAAAATATACAGAACTATCTGGATGAAATGCAGTCTCTGGGCTATACGGACCGGCAGGCTGTGGAACTGATGAATGATAAATTCGAAAGAGGGGAAATGAAATGAGTGAAATCGTAATATGTGAGGGACTGACGAAAGTCTTTTCAGGATGTCGTGCGCTGGATCAGGTGGATCTGACCATCGGCCGCGGCAGAGTGATCGGCCTGCTGGGCCCAAATGGAAGCGGAAAGACAACCCTGATAAAAATTTTAAACGGACTGCTGCAGCCCACTTCCGGCAGTGTCCTGATTGACGGGCATAAGATCGGACCGTATACCAAATCCATTGTAAGCTATCTGCCGGACAGAAACTACTTCGCCGACTGGATGAAGGTAAAGGATATTTTCGATCTGTTCAGCGACTTTTATGCGGATTTTGACCGGGAGAAGGCCGAAGATATGTGCCGTGCCCTGGGAATCGAGGGAAACGCACATCTGAAGACCATGTCCAAGGGTACCAAGGAGAAGGTGCAGCTGATTCTGGTCATGAGCCGTCAGGCACAGCTCTACCTGCTGGACGAGCCGATTGCCGGCGTGGATCCGGCGGCAAGAGAATACATCCTGGGCACCATCATCAATAACTATAACGAAGATGGGACTGTAATCATTTCCACCCATCTGATCTCCGACATCGAGCGGATTCTGGATGAAGTGATTTTCATCCGCGAGGGAAAGATTCTCTGCCATGAAGGCGTGGATGAAATGAAGGAGCGGGAAGGCAAGTCTGTAGACGAAGTCTTCCGCGACTACTTCCGCATGACGGCATATCAGGGGTACAGAGACCCGGAGCGGGAAACACGGGGGAAGACCGTATACAACGCCGGACGGAAAGATTTTGAGAAGCGGGGGCAGAAAGAGGAGAAAAAAGAGGTAGAAAAAGGGGGCGAAACCAATGACCGGTAAACTGATAAAATATGAATTTCGTTCGATCCTGAAAATCATGGGGATCGGCTGGGCGGCGCTGCTGTCCATGGCGCTGTTTGCAGGGCTGTTTGATCACATCACTTTCCGCCACAACGATATGGAGGGATTTGGACATCTGACAGAGATCGCTTCGGCCATCACGTCATTTCTGTACGGCAGCCTGTTCGTGGCGATCATCGTAGTGACCGTGCTGATCATTCTGATGCGGTTTTATAAGGGGCTTTTAAGGGACGAAGGGTACCTGATGCATACCCTTCCGATGAAAACGTGGCAGCTGATTACGGCAAAGGGGGTTGTGGCTGCGGCGGTTTCTCTGATCAGCATTCTGGCGGCCACGCTGTCGGTGCTGATTCTGATGGCTTTTGATGGGGGCATTGAATACTTCGGGGAGTTTATGGAAGAGCTGCTGCGGGCACTGGGGCAGCATCCGGCATATATCGCCATCCTGCTGGAAGCTTTGCTGCTGGGGGTGTGCTGGATTGCGGCGATGATCTATAAAGCTTATGCGGCCCTATCCATCGGCCAGCTGGCCCAGAAGCACCGGATTGCTCTCAGTGTCGGAGCCTGGATCGGCATCGGTGTGATATTCCTGATTTTCCTGTCCATTCTGGGTAACCTGTCCTTCTCGTCAGCATTTTCCGACTGGCTGGAAGGGCTTCTGGAAGGCATAGTGAATGACTCGCCGCTGAACGCCATTCAGGTGGGAATGTGGATTCTCATTCTGGTGGAAGCCGTGCAGATTGCCATTTTCCATGTGGTCAGCGAGCAAATTTTGCGCCGGAAGCTGAATCTGGAGTAGGCGGCCGGAAGGCGGTGGGGCGTGCTGCGGCGGGCTGTTGCAGGGGAGCAACGGTTCGTTGCAGAAAAACTGCTTGCGTTTCTTCCCAAAATCCATTATCATGGTTTTAGCAAAGGACGAAGGATGTGCCGCAGTCTCAGAAGAGACCTGTGCCTTTCAGAAGAAAGGGTTCGCGAAATGTCCTGACGAAATGTTTTGAACCGAAATGTTGCCACGAAGGCAGCGCGCGGGCTGAAGCCCGCCCGCACCCTTCGTGGCTTTTTGATTGTATGCGCGAGATGCGCGGACTATGGCCTGGATTTTGCATAATTAGACAAAAGAAAGAAAAGAGGAGCGTGAAAAGAAAGCATGACGTTACAGGAGTTTTTCAGACAGAATCCAAAAGCAGCCATCGCCTTTTCCGGCGGCGTGGACTCTGCTTACCTGTTATATGCCGCACTGGCCTGCGGCGCTGATGTACGGGCGTATTTCGTAAAAAGTCAGTTCCAGCCGGAATTCGAGCTGGAGGACGCACGGGAGCTTGCGAAGGAACTGGGAGAACGGTTTGGCCGCAGCGGTATTTTAAAAGTGCTGCAGGCAGATGTGCTGGCAGACCCGGTGGTAACGGCCAATCCGCCGGACCGGTGCTACCACTGCAAACAGAAGGTCTTCGGAAAGATTCTGGATGCGGCAGCCCAAGACGGATATCATCTGATTCTGGACGGGACCAATGCGTCCGATGAAGAGGGAGACCGGCCCGGCATGCGGGCCCTGCGGGAAATGGAAGTCAAGTCGCCGCTGCGAATCTGCGGGCTGACGAAGAATGAAATCCGCCGACTGTCCCGGGAGGCGAACCTGTTCACCTGGAGCAAGCCGTCCTATGCCTGCCTGGCCACCCGGGTGCCGACTGGCAGACACATCACGGCGGAAGATCTGGTGCGTGTGGAAGAAGGGGAGAAGGTACTGGCGGACATGGGCTTTTCCGATTTCCGGGTGCGGCTGTATCACGATGCAGCCCGGATTCAGCTTCCGGCAGACCAGATGGCACGTGCCGTCACGGAAAAGGAACAAATCCTGGAGGCTCTGAAACCATCCTTTGCCTATGTTTTGATCGATCTGGAGGGGAGATAAATGGAAAAATACGAAATCAAAGAAATGCTGCAGCGCGTCGCATCCGGCGAAACGTCGGTGGATGAGGCCATGATGAAGCTGAAAACCGCGCCGTTTGAGGAAATCGGCATCGCATCGCTGGATCATCACCGGGGACTGCGGCAGGGTGCTTCCGAAATCATATATGGTGCTTCGAAAACACCGGAACAGATCGAAACCATCGCCCGGACCTTATATGAACGGGGACAGAAAACGATCCTGATTACCCGTATGAAGACAGAAGCGGCAGACCGACTGGCTGCCAGCGGGCTTCCGTTCACATATTATGAAACCGGCCGCATTGGTCTGGTGGGTGAGATGCAGAAGCCGCGGCGGGAAGGATATATCCTGGTGGCCACCGGCGGAACCAGCGATATTCCGGTGGCAGAAGAAGCCGCACTGACGGCGGAAATCCTGGGAAACAATGTGAAACGGCTGTATGACGTGGGGGTAGCCGGGCTTCACCGGCTGCTTGCCCATACGGATCTGATCATGAACGCCCGGGTCATCATCGCCATCGCCGGAATGGAAGGGGCCCTGGCCAGCGTCATCGGCGGGCTGGCAGACTGCCCGGTTATTGCAGTGCCTACCAGCGTGGGCTACGGAACGGCTCTGGGCGGCGTGACAGCGTTATTATCCATGCTGAATTCCTGTGCCAGCGGCGTCAGCGTGGTGAACATCGACAACGGATTCGGTGCAGGTTATCAGGCCAGCCTGATCCACAATCTGGGAGAATAACGGGGAGGATTAGAATAAGAATGAAGACATTATATATAGAGTGTAATATGGGTGTTGCCGGTGACATGCTGATGTCGGCGCTGCTGGAACTGCTTCCGGCAGAGGAACAGGAACGGTTTTTCGAAACATTCCGCAGCCTGGGAATTCCGGGTGTGGAGATCTCTGCAGAAAAGGCCGTGAAATGCGGCATCACCGGAACCCATGTTCATGTGCTGGTAAACGGGGAAGAAGAGGAGCACCACCGCCATCACGATCACGACCACGAGCATCATCACGAGCACGAACATGAACATCACCATGACCATGAGCATGAACATCATCATGCACATCATGGTCTGGCGGACATCCGCGGCATCATCGAAGGACTGGATGTGCCGCAGCAGGTGAAGGAAGACGCTCTGGCAGTGTACGACCTGATTGCCCACGCGGAATCCACCGTTCATGGCGAAACGATGGAGCACATTCACTTCCATGAGGTGGGAAGCCTGGATGCCGTGGCGGATGTGGTGGGAAACTGCCTGCTCCTTTCCATGATCGGCGCCGATCGCATCGCAGTTTCCCCGATTCATGTGGGCAGCGGCACGGTGAAATGCGCCCACGGCATTCTGCCGGTGCCTGCACCGGCCACTGCCCTGATTTTGTCCGGTCTGCCGGTCTACAGCGGTCAGATCCGGGGCGAACTGTGCACCCCGACCGGTGCGGCGCTGATGAAGCACTTCGGACAGAGCTTCGGACCGATGCCGGTGATGTCCATCGAAAAGGTGGGCTACGGCATGGGCACCAGAGACTTCGGCGATGTGGCCAACTGCGTCCGGGTGCTGCTGGGTGAAGAGGCCGGGGCAGCGGCTGCGGACACCGACGGCCGGAGAAACCGGATTGCGGCGGCAGATGAGAATTCTGCCGGGGCGGGCGATACCCCGACCGAGATTCTGGAGCTGGCCTGCAATCTGGATGATATGACCGGAGAGGAAACTGGATTCGCCATGGAGCGCCTGCTGGAAGCAGGCGCACTGGATGTGTATACCCAGTCCATCATGATGAAGAAGTCCCGGCCTGCAGTGATCCTGACGGCCCTGATCCGGCCAGAGGAGAAAGAGAAAATGACAGAGCTCTTTTTCCGTCACACCACCACCATCGGCGTGCGGTGCCGCAGCTGGGAGCGGTCCGTGCTGCAGCGGGAATCCGTAACCCGGCAGACACCCTGGGGCCCGGTACAGGTAAAGCAGTGCACCGGCTGCGGCTGTGAAAAAGAGAAAGCGGAATTTGAGGACCTGGCCCGCATCGCCAGAGAGAAGAACATGTCTCTGTGCGAAGTAAAGAAGCAGCTGAAGGTGATAGAATGAAGCAGGCTGTCAGGTCCAGCCAGACGGGCCGGAACATCTGCAGCGGACGAATCCGGTACGCCGCCGGCAAGCTGCTGCAGATGATTGCAGTGCTCGTGATCCTTTCCATGGTGGTCTTCGTGCTGGCCCGGCTCTGCCCCGGCGATCCTCTGAAAGCGTGGTACGGAGACGGGGTGGAGCACATGAGCCAGCTGGAAAAGGATGCCGCCCGGGAAAAGCTGGGCCTCAACGACTCCATGGTCACCCAGTATCTCCGCTGGGCCGGAAACCTGCTCCGCGGCGATCTGGGGATTTCCTACCAGTATAAGCAGCCGGTGGCCGCCATCATCGGGAAAATGTGGCCCAATACGCTGCTCCTGGGCCTGACTGCGTACATCCTGACCTTTGGACTGGCCACCTGCCTGGGCTGCTTGTGCGCACTTCGGGAAGGACAGCCCATCGACCGGTTCCTCTGCAAAGCCGGCGTCATCTCGGCCAATATACCAGCCTTTTTCCTGGCGCTGGTGCTGATTCTGGTCTTCGCCGTCAGCCTGAAACTTCTGCCGGTGGGCGGCGCCTATTCCTATGGCCAGTCCGGCAATGTGGGAGACCGGATCCTCCACATG
>JALEHL010000111.1 GCA_022770665.1 Bacillota bacterium | reverse complement strand
TATCGTGCATGATGAGATTCTTGGCGCCTTTCTTGACTGCGATAGTGGTCTGGAAGTTTACAGTGTCGCCGATCTGCGCGCTGTTCTCCTTACCCCAAGCGCTGGTGCTGTCCTCCTGAACCTGCTTGTCAAGAGTATGGTCGGGGTTCTTCTCATTTACAGTAGCAGCCGGGCTCGAAGGGGTCGTATTAACGATTGCCAAAGTACCGTTGGTGGAAGTAATCAGGTAGTAGCCAGCGTCCAGATTTGCAAACGTGAACGATCCATCGACCGCCGGAGTTTCTGTGGCAACAACGGTCTTTCGGCTGACAGCAGCTGCTGCAGCTTTACCGAATGTTTCCATGTCAGCAGCTGCATCTTTGCCTGTTTTCCAGGTCACATAGCCTTTTTCACTGATGTCAACATAATCCTTACCTGCACCGGTGGTAAAAAAGTCGTTCCATTCCGTATTTACAGTGTAGCTGTATGCAGACATGCCTTCATTAACACTCAGATCCAGCATCTTATAGAGCTCGTATCTTTCGCCTTTCTGTGCACCATTCACAGTGATGGAATTTGGGCCTGCTGCGAACGCTGTTCCCACTGTCATTGTCAGAACTACCGCAATGACCAGCAACACGCTTGCTAGTTTTTTCATTTGCTTCATTTCTTTCATTTCCTTTCTGTGTATTTTGCTTGATGAAATATGAAAAATATAAGAGATAAGTCCTCCTGCGCATCAGGAGAGATTCTGCTCCTCCTTTCTGCGCTTTTTTTGATTATATATCAGGAGAATTCCCGCTACTGTAATCAGCAACAGTCCTCCGATCATAAACATTCCTGTGCCAATTCCTCCGGTACTCGGCAATTCATAGTACGAGTTGTTCACAATTTTACTATCCCATTCTATTGGGTTCCCGTTATAATCTTTCACTGTCACCGTAATGTGATCATACGCAACTTCTACTTCATAAGAATTTCCTGTCTTAGAATATCCATCCGGAACACGTGTTTCCTCTAAGACATATTTATGTCCTGAAGGAATCCTGGAAAACTTCACCTGACCTTCTGCATTCGAAGTGTTTGTTTGTTCCGGTACAGAAACACTCTCTCCGTTTCCTTTGCAAATAGAGCAATTTCGATCATCATGCCGCAAGGTGAATTCTGCACCTGAAACCGGATTCCCGCTGCTGTCTACTTTCTGAAATGTCAGTTCACTCAGATACCCATGGACCGATGGGATTGGAAATTCTACTGTTTTCGGGTCTGACACTTTCTGATTTTCGTCTATTACTTCTATATTTCTATATTGAAGTGTTGTCGTATCATTGGTCGGATAACTTGTCCCCTCATTAAATATAAGGTTTTCATTTTTCAGACGAACACGATAAACAAGCTGATAGGTATATTGTGTTGTCCCACCAACAGTTGCGATTGTAAATCCGGAGTTTTTCAGGTTCCAATTTATTTTTGCTTCATCCGCCTGATATACAGCCGTGTTTTCACCATCTTTACTCCAATTTCCCGAGAGATTCCCTGATATCAGCTCCAGTGTTTTATTATAAAAGCCAATAAACTCCACCGTTCCCGGAACACCGCTGACCGTAGGGATCGGATCCGAAGTCACCCAATCGGCGACAGACCCTGCTTCAACCTGATGCTTGATTTCCTCGAAAATCTGATTATAGGCAGCTTTCAGACCGTCAGCGTCTGTACTGTCATAATAGTATCCGGAGCCGATGCTGTTTCTCAGCCAGTTTTTATAGGCTTCTGTGCTGGAAGCATCCCCAACTTCATATGTCGTGCCGGTCCGGTCCACTACAGAATAGTCACTAGCATTTTCACTTTGTGTAATATATTTCTGAATCGTCTGTCCGGCTACATCAACCCCAATGGAAAAAATGTCGATTCCACTATTTTTTATAGTTGCTGCTTTCTTTCGCGCTCGAATTGCCGCCTCATCACTGTAACTTGTACCATAACGACAAGGTTTGTTGAGCACATGGTCGTAAAATCTTCCTGTGGAATCATACGGGTCATAACCGCTATAACCGCTTTCTATATAAGTTGTTGGAAATCCGTCGCTCAAAAAGATAATGTATTTATTTTTATTAGATACTCCGTTCAGCATATCTGCCGCCATGGCAAGACCGGCTTCCACATTCGTGAAACGACTGTGAGCCTCATTATACCCGCTGGCATTTATAATGCTTCCCGTCTGCGTTCGCATGGTATTTTTAAGTTCATTTGCCTTTGCTTCCGTTGAGCAGGACTGCAGGCCAAAGATCTGATGCGCATCCGTATTGAACGCAACATACCCCACCTTACTAATTCCAAGGCTGTTATTCTCAGCGAACTGATCCAAGAAGTTTTCCGCGGACTCCATTGCTGCCGCATATCGTGTAACACCGCCGAAATTGGAGTTCATGGTATTGGAAATATCCATCACAATGACAACCGCCATATCCGGTTCTTCTCTTATTTCTGCCACATCGAGCGCAGTCTGCACTTTCAGTGTGATGTCAAATACATTTTCCAGCTCCGTCCCTGAAATTGTTTTGCTTACTGAAACAGACCCATCTTCAGACGTATTTGTCCCCCCCGTGTTATTCACCTGAATCCCAGAAGGATTCTGCACATCAGAACTGGTCTGATCGGAACTTCTCTGCTTCGCCTGAAGATTGCTCGCAGATCTGGTGCTGTACGCTGATACTTCGTCAACATCATCGTCATATAATTCAAACCATCCGCTATCTCTGAGGAGAATCCAATTGCTTCCTTCTGCCGGTTCCGCAACAGATGTGACATCACCATACGCAAGAACATATGCCTTATCACATAATGCAGCATACCCTTCATCAGACAGAAGTCCCTGCTGATACGATTCTCTCATACTTTGAAGAAGCGCTTCCGCTTCGGTTTTTACGTCTGATTTCTCAGAATTTTCCAGTTTCTCAATCTTTTCCAGATAGTCATTATACTCAGCATCCTGCTTTTCTGCCGATACAGCTTCTGCTGCTGTCAGGATTCCAGTCTCGGCTGTCAGACGTTCCTCTGCAAGATGTTCCTTGCACGTTTTGTCCCAGGTGTTTGTTTCCATTGCAGCACCGATCTGAACCCAAACCTTTTCGCCAGCCTTCAAATTAAGAACTGAAACAGAAACCGTCTCGGCAAACTCACCAGGGATTATGCTTTCTTCCACTTTTTCCGAGGAAAGCAGTGCATATCCCGTAAGCACTTGGCACGAAGTCTTTTTGCCATTCATGCTGCGTTCTTCATTTCTCACAACCGGTTCAAATCCATCACTTCTGTCCAGCCATTCCATAGATGTCAAATCAAAAGCTACCTTTTCAGAAGAAAGTGGAAGAACAAATTCAAATCTGATCCGTCCCTCATCATAGACTGTACCAGAGTATGATTCCATTTTCAGCGAGAATCCGAATTTTATCAGATCCCCATTTCGTACCGCTGCAGTTTGACGCTGCTTATTTTCCTGATCATAGATCGTGGTATTATCATTTGCATTCAGCTCACAGATTTTTGCATCATCGCTTGTCAATCTGCAAAACGTCTTTTCTGCTGACTCTTTCGTTTTATGCGCCGGATCTGCATAGCAGGCTTTTGTATGCGTATGTTCCTGCATGCCGCAGGTCAGTTCCCAGGTGCCGTAGCAGAGGGCCGTGTGGTGATGATCCTGACCTTCTTCTTTTCCGCAGGTCAGGGTGTCTGTATCCGCAGGC
>JALEHL010000110.1 GCA_022770665.1 Bacillota bacterium | reverse complement strand
CGACTCACCCGTTCCAGCCTGCTGGGTATTATGCGCAATGATTACATCCGAACCGCAAGAGCGAAAGGTCTGCGGGAATCTCTGGTTGTCATTCGCCATGGATTGAAAAACGCCATGATACCGGTTGTTACCATGATGGCCATGCAGTTTGCCAGTCTTCTGTCCGGTGCAGTCCTGACTGAAACCGTATTCGGTATCGGTGGTATCGGTGTCCTGATGGTTTCAGCCGTCAATGACAGAGATATGCCTCTTCTGCAGGGCTCCGTTATTTTCTCTACCATGATTATCATTTTAGGAAACCTGGTTGCAGATATTCTGTATTCCTTCCTTGATCCTAAGATTCGCGAACAGTAGGAGGGATGAGACATGAAACGAAAAAACATGAATCATGCTGCCGACATTCTGGCAGATAAAATCGCAGACGGTTTTTCCATGGAAGGCACTGACTGGATTCCGGAAGGTGCTACAGAACCTGCACAGATTGAAGAAAAAGCAGAAGCGGAAATTGCACCCAATGAAACACTGAAAGAACAGATTTTCAGCATCTTTCGTCATAATAAAGTTGCATTGGTGTCTGCCATTATCATCACATTATTCGTCATTGTAACCATCGCTGCACCACTGTTTGCACCTTGCGACCCGTATGTACAGGATTTGACCATTCGTGCCGGTACACCATCTGCACAGCATCTTCTGGGAACAGACCAGCTGGGTCGTGATGTTCTGAGCAGAATGATTTACGGAGGCCGCGTATCGTTGATGGTCGGCCTGATTCCAACACTGATTTCCATGGCAATCGGTACGGTTCTGGGCCTTGTTTCCGGATTTGTCGGCGGCAAGGTAGATAACATTATCATGCGTATCGCGGATGTGCTGATGGCATTCCCGTCCCTGCTGCTGGCCATGCTGGTTTCTTACACACTGGGCGGAGGCATGCTGACCATCTTCATTGCGCTGAGTCTGGCCGGCTGGGCAGGTACTGCTCGTGTGGTACGTTCCGAAGTATTGTCTCTCCGTGAAAAGGAATACGTGGAAGCAGCTACTTCCATCGGTGTGAAGAGAAGCGTTATCATGATGCGTCACATTCTTCCAAACTGCGTTCCTACACTAGTAGTGCTCTTCACCATGAATGTTCCTGGCAACATTCTGACTGAATCCAGCTTATCCTTCCTTGGCATCGGTGCACAGCCGCCTGATCCAAGCTGGGGCCTGATGGTGTTTGAAATGAAGAAATATCTTTCAGACTCTCCGGTTGCAACTTTGGCACCTGGTATTGTCATTCTGATTCTGGTCGTTGCATTCAACTTCCTGGGTGATGCCCTCAGAGACAAACTGGATCCATCCCTGCAGAACTAAGATAAGGCGGTGAAACTATGAGCAATAATGATTCTATATTCCAGATCCGAGGGCTGAAGACACAGTTTTTCACCTCGAAGGGTATTGTTCCCGCCGTGGATGGTGTGGATATTACCGTAAAGAAAGGCGAAGCCGTTGGCCTGGTTGGCGAATCCGGCTGCGGTAAAAGTATGACCGCCATGTCCACCATGCAGCTTCTCCAGTATCCCGGCAGGGTCGTGGCAGGAGAGATTTTGCTGGATGGCGAAAACCTTCTCGAAAAAACGAAAAAAGAAATGGATGAAATCCGCGGAAATCGAATTACTATGATTTTCCAGGAGCCGATGACATCCCTGAATCCTGTGTATACCATTGGAAAGCAGGTTTCTGAAGCAATCCTGATTCACGAAAATGTATCGAAAGAAGAAGCAAAGCAGCGTACCATTGATATTTTCCGAAAAGTCGGTATTCCGGAACCGGAAAAAAGATACAATGTATTCCCGCATCAGCTTTCCGGCGGACTTCGTCAGCGTGTCATGATCGGTATGGCCATGGTCTGCAATCCGCAGCTGATGATTGCTGATGAACCGACCACTGCACTGGATGTAACCATCGAAGCCCAGATTCTGTATCTCATGAAACAGCTGCAGAAAGAACAGGGTACTGCAGTCGTCATGATTACCCATAATCTGGGCGTTGTCGCCGAATCCTGCGATTATGTATATGTTATGTATGCCGGAAAAATCATGGAAGAGGCACCGGTTCGCGAGCTGTTCAGAGATCCGAAACATCCATACACCTTCGGTCTGATGAACTCCATTCCGAAAATGACAGAAGTCAAGGAGCACTTGTATACCATCAAGGGTCTGGTTCCAAATCTGCTGCATCTTCCGCAGGGCTGCCGTTTCTGCCCTCGCTGTGAAAAGGCCATGAAGGTCTGCACCATGTACGAACCGGATCTTTATGAAACCGAAGATGGTCATAAAGTAAGATGCTTCCTGTATAATAAGGAGGTGATGAACAGTGGAAAATAGAAAAATCCTCGTTGAAACCAGAGAGTTGACGAAAGAATTTAAAACCGTCTCCAGTGCCTGGAGCAAAAGCAAGGGGATTGTTCACGCTGTAACCGATGTCAATCTGCAAATTTACGAGGGGGAAACACTGGGCGTTGTAGGAGAATCCGGCTGCGGGAAATCCACGCTGGGTCGCCTGATTTTACGCTTGCTGGAACCAACCAGAGGTTCCGTACTGTTTGACGGTCAGGATCTCAGCCAGCTGAAAACGGAAGAACTGCGTGATATGCGTATGCAGATGCAGATGGTATTCCAGGATCCATACGCTTCCCTGAATCCGCGGTTAAAAATCCGTGATATCGTTGCAGAACCCCTGGTAACTCATCACATTGTAAAATCAAAAGAAGAAAGTACTGCTATCGTAGAAGATCTCCTGCGGAAGTGCGGCATCCGTCCGGAATTTATGTACCGGTATCCGCATCAGTTTTCCGGCGGTCAGAGACAGCGCGTGAGCATCGCCAGAGCGCTGGCTCTCAATCCGCGGCTCATCGTCTGCGATGAACCGGTATCCGCCCTGGACGTTTCCATTCAGTCCCAGATTCTGAACCTGCTGGGCGACCTGCAGGCAGAACGGAATCTGACCTATATCTTCATTTCTCACGACCTTTCGGTAGTTCGCTACCTGTCTGATCGGGTATGCGTCATGTTCCTTGGGAAGGTTTGCGAGCTTGGAATCACCAGAGAAATCTACGCGGATCCGATTCATCCGTATACGAGATTCCTTTTGGACGCAGTTCCTGTTCCGGATCCCGAGAGAAAGAAAGAGTCTAAGGATATGCTCACCGGCGAAATTCCGAGCCCGGTAAATCCTCCTAGCGGGTGTTACTTCCGGACCAGATGCCCATTCGCGACAGAGCACTGCGCGCAGGAAGCACCGGAAATGCGCGAGGTGCGTCCGGGCAGATTCGTAGCCTGTCACCGTGCCGACGAAGTATAAATCGAAATTCACACCTCATACAATATAAAAGGTCCGGGCTCTGCTTCATTATGTGGCAGAGTCCGGACTTTTTCATCTTCCGATTGTTTCTTTTATCGAAAGGTCTTCGTCGCCGTGCGGTAGCAGATGTTGGACCACTTCGTGTAATACGTCTTTCCGTCGATCACCCGCATGCCGCGCACTTTATAGTAATACCGTATTCCTTTTTTCAGGGCCTTGCTGTTGGTGTAATAAGTCGCCTTTCCCGTCTTCGTTGTGTAAATCGGCGTTTTTCCGTAGCCGGTGGTTTTTTTCGTGGATCGGAATATCTGGAAACAGTCTGCTTTATACCCTGCAGATTTTTTCCATGTCACGCGGATGGCACCGTTATACATTTTCAACGTCTGTGCTGTATCCACTTGCTCCAACTTCCGAAGCTGCCGCTGTTCCCATACCGGCTGCTACCATTGCCAGACAAATCAGTACGCAAATCAGTGCTCTCATTTTCTTTTTCATCGTTCTCAACCTTCCTGAAAATGGTTTTCTATAATTAACTCCCTTTCCCCCGTAAAAAGGTTACATACTGTTTTCAC
>JALEHL010000015.1 GCA_022770665.1 Bacillota bacterium | reverse complement strand
AAGAGTTTGGTTGATTTTTTGAAAGATAGAGTTGATGGACTGTTCATTACAGGTTCCTATGGAGCCGGAGTAATGATGACCGAAGAAGAACGAAAAAAAGTCACAGAATTTGTTCTTCATGAGGTGGACGGTAAAATTCCTGTCATTGCAATGGTTGGAACTGCTGACACACAAAGCACGATGCGTCTAGCAGAACATGCCGCTAAAAGTGGAATTAATGCAATATCAGCAATTGCACCTTACTATTTCAAACATGGGGGCGATGAAATTTGCAGATTTTACAGTGATATTGTTCAGGCAGCAAAGTGTACACCGGTATATGTGTATAACAATCCACAGTTTCAGGGTTACGGGATGGATATTGGACTTTTGAAGCGATTGAAAGCGGAAACAGGGGTATCGGGCATTAAAGATGCAACCTTTAATATTATGGATCATGCCACATATCAGCGTATATTGCGAGATGAATCTTTTGATGTAGCACTTGGCACGGAGGCATTATGGCTTCCTGCAAGGGTCTTAGGGTGTGAAGCATTTATTCCGGGACTGGGGAATGCATTCCCTGAGATTTGCAGAAAGATGTACATGGAAGGCATGACAGGGAGATATGATGAGTGCCGGGAAACGCAATTTAAGGTAAATGAAATACGGGAAATTATGTACTTGGCACGGTCTACACAACTGGCAATATATGCAATGCTTGAAATTAGAGATATTGTTCGTTGTTACCCGAGAGCACCCTTTATTGCAGCGACGGAAAATGAAAAAAAGGCAATCAAACAACGGCTGAAGGAAATGAACTTAGTGTAGGAAGGGCAGGAAAATGAAAGTACTTACTTTTGGAGAAATTATGCTGCGGCTGAAAACACCCGGCAGAGAAAGACTGATGCAGAGTCCTCTTCTGGAGGCCACATTTGGAGGAGGCGAAGCAAATGTTGCGGTGTCTCTTGCGAACTACGGAATGGATGCAGCGTTCCTCACCGTGCTGCCGGAAAATGCACTGGGTGATGCCTGCATGGGTGAGCTTCGCAGATTTAATGTGGATACAGGCAGAATCAAGCGGGGACCGGGACGAATGGGAATTTATTTCCTGGAGGCAGGTGCCAACCAGTTGCCGAGCAAAGTGATTTATGACCGGGCAGACAGCAGTATTGCACTGGCAGGTCCCGGCACTTTTTCCTGGGACGAGGTGTTTCAGGAAATTGAATGGTTCCATATTACAGGGATTACACCTGCAATTTCAGAATCTCTGATGGAGCTGTCCGTCGAAAGTGTGAAAGAGGCAAGAAAGCGCGGCATCAGGATTTCCTGCGATCTGAATTACAGAAAAAATCTGTGGAAATATGGAAAAGATGCAAAAGAAGTGATGCGGGAAATCGCAGGGTATGTTGATGTCCTGATTGCCAATGAAGAGGATGTGCAGAAGTCTCTTGGAATCACCACTGATGTTGACGTGGAATCCGGCAACCTGGATACGGAGAAATATCGTCAGCTCAGCCAGAAGGTGCTGGACACCTATCCGGAGGCAAAGATGATTGCAATCACGCTGAGAAGCAGCAGAAGCGCGGATGTAAACGGATGGGCAGCCTGCATTAATGACAGAAAACAGTTCTATGTAAGTAGAAAGTATGAAATCCTTGACATTGTTGACAGAGTCGGCGGCGGAGACAGTTTCGGCGGCGGGTTGATTTATGGATTAAATCATTACGATTGTGTGGAGGACGCCCTGGAATTTGCAGTTGCGGCTTCCTGCTTGAAACACAGTATTTCCGGAGATTTTAATCGTGTATCCGTGGATGATGTGGAAAAGCTCATGAAGGGCGACGGAAGCGGCAGAGTCCAGAGATAGAGGAAAAACGAAGGAAAACAGAGGAAAAAGAGATGGCAGAAATATTAAAGCAGATTTCAAATATGGGTCTTGTACCGGTTGTGGTGCTCGAGGATGCCGAAAAGGCCGTGCCGGTAGCAAAGGCTCTGCAGCGCGGTGGTATTGACTGTGCAGAAGTGACATTCCGGACAGCAGCGGCGGAAGCCTCAATCCGGAACATTACGGAGGAATGTCCGGAAATGCTTGTAGGTGCAGGAACCGTGCTTTCTGTGGAACAGGTAAAGAGTGCGGTACGCGCCGGTGCAAAATTTATCGTCACACCGGGGTATAACCCGAAAGTCGTCAATTATTGTGTGGAAAATAATATCCCTGTTGTGCCGGGATGCATGGATACCAATGCAATCGAAATGGCTCTGGAAGCAGGCCTTGATACCGTGAAGTTTTTCCCGGCTGAACCAGCAGGTGGTGTGAAAATGCTGAAGGCACTGGCTGGACCGTATACAACACTGAAATTCATGCCGACAGGCGGTGTAAATCAGGACAATCTGAATGAGTATCTGGCATTTCAAAAGGTAGTTGCCTGCGGCGGAAGCTGGATGGTAAAAGGCGATCTCATTGCAAATGACAGATATGATGAAATTGAGAGCCGAAGCAGAGAAGCAATTATGCGGATGCTGGATTTCCATGTCGCACACATAGGGATCAACTGTGACAGCGAAGCGGAAGCGGAAAAGAATGCAGCATCATTGGAGTGTTTATTCGGATTCGGCAGAGATCCGAAGACCAGCTCTGTTTTCGCAGGGAAATCCATTGAGGTCACGAAAAAGAAAATGCCGGGAAGCCATGGGCACATTGCAATCGGTGTTTCCGATGTGGAACGTGCCGTGTACTACTTAAGGAAACAGGGTGTGGAATTTGATCTTGAGAATGCAAAGTATAAAGGCGGAAGGATGTCTTCCGTTTACCTGAAAGAGGAAATTGCAGGATTTGCATTCCATCTGGTCGAAGACGTACGCTGAATAGAATACTCCTACTAAAAGAATCCATGATAAAAGAACCATCTGATGCCTGTGGAGTACGGGGATCAGATGGTTTCTTTTTTTGTTTTGCAAAGACTTACTGTACCTGTTTCTGAAACAGCGGCAGGATTCTGTTTTGAATCAGTTGGTGAACCGCGGTGATATCCAACTTTCCGTCCGGCCCGTCCATGGTGATGATAAGGTTGTGTGGCGGATAGATCC
>JALEHL010000063.1 GCA_022770665.1 Bacillota bacterium | reverse complement strand
TGATTTTTTTCATTGTTTTCTGCCTTGTGAAGGGATAGGCGCGTTTCTGCAGAAACAGCTGAAAATAAGCTGTCGCGTTAACGGAAATAATCGTTAGGATGGCGGGCCCTTTTTATTGTATTTCTGTATTCTTTATTCTTTATTCTTTCTGCACTTCTGTGCTTGGATCGCCGGTTCATCCGCGGATCCCGGGCGCATCCCGGGATCCGCTTAACCATTTCTGGAAATTTTGCATTTTAGGTTAACCGATTCCGGCTTCTGCGACCGCTGCCGTTTCTTTTTTTAACCGTCTGGCCGAAAAAGCTGCAAATTGGTTAACATTTTAGGCTCTTTTCGCGGCGCACGGTACCCGTCAGCCTCCATTTTTCCCATTCACGTTAACCCGTTTTTTCGTTTTTTCCCAATTTGGTTAACTTCGTTCACTGCGTTCCCTGCATGGAACCGGGCGCACGACAGAAAAAGCTGCCGCATTCCGGTTTGCCGTTCATGCGACAGCACCGTTTTTTTCACAAATCCCGAAATATTCCAAGTTTTTTAGCTTAAAAATTTATTTTATTAAATTCAACTCAAAATGCGAAGTAAACCTTGACATAATATTAACAATATATTACAATCCTATATGAAGGTATTTTATATACATCCCGAAACAGGATGTACAGGAGGTAATGTTATGTTTAAAAAATTTACAAACGGCTGTGTGCGGGTTGTAAACCGCTGGCTGCCGGACCCGTTTTTATTCGCAATCATTCTTACCATCGTTGTATTCGTTGCATCTATGATCGGCACCCAGCAGGGACCGATCCAGCTGGTGCAGGCATGGGGACAGGATTCCGGTTTCTGGGGCCTGCTTGCATTCTCCATGCAGATGGCGCTGGTCCTGGTTCTCGGTTCTGCGATGGCGTCCGCCCGCATCTGCAAGAAATTCCTAGGAACCATTGCTTCGGCCGCCCACGATAAGAAGAGTGCAGTGCTGATCGTCACTTTCGTTTCCACCATCTGCTGCTGGCTCAACTGGGGATTCGGTCTGATCGCCGGCGCACTGCTGGCGAAAGAAGTGGCGCGCCGCGTCAGAGACTTGGATTATCCGCTGCTGATCGCATCTGCATATTCCGGTTTCGTGATCTGGCATGCAGGTCTTTCCGGCTCGATTCCTCTGCAGCTGGCAAGCACCACAACAATCCTGGATATCGAATATAACGCAGCGACCACGGAAACGATTTTCCATCCGATGAATCTGATCATGTGCGGTCTGATTCTGATCACCATGCCGCTGATCAACTACGCAATGCATCCTTCCAAAGAGCAGACGATCCTGGTAGATCCGGCGATTCTGCAGGAAGACGCAGAAAAAGAATACAAGATTGATACTCCGGCAGAAAAGATCGAACACAGCAAAATCTTATGGGCCATCACTCTGGTTCTCGGTTTTGTCTACATCGTATACTATTTCATCAACAACGGTTTCACCCTTGGGCTGAACATCGTAAACATGATCTTCCTGTTCCTGGGCATTCTGCTCCACGGCGATTTGAGAAGATATGTAGATGCAATCGGTGAAGCAGCTGCAGGCGCTGCAGGGATCCTGCTGCAGTTCCCTTTCTATGCAGGTATCATGGGCCTGATGGTCGCACAGAACGGAGACGGCGTTTCTCTGGCAGGTATTATTGCCGACTTCTTCGTAAGAATCTCGAACGATGTCACATTCCCGGTACTGACCTTCCTGTCCGCAGGTATCATCAACTTCTTCGTACCATCCGGCGGCGGTCAGTGGGCTGTACAGGCGCCGATCGTAATGCCTGCTGCAACAGAAATGGGCATCGAATACGGAAGAGCTGCCATGGCTATCGCATGGGGCGACCAGTGGACCAACATGATTCAGCCGTTCTGGGCTCTGCCAGCTCTGGGTATTGCCGGACTGTCCGCAAGAAATGTCATGGGATATCTGGTAGTGATCCTGTTATACACCGGTATCATCGCATGTCTCGGATTCCTCGCATGGGGCCTGTTCTTCTGATTGATACGATACAGTACATATTCACTGATTACCTTCAAAATCATTCATCAGAATGCCGAAAGGCGTGCTGTCCGTCCAGGGCAGCACGCCTTTCTCGTCCTTTCTCGTCCTTTCTCGTCCTTTCTCATCGTTTTCCGTGCGTTGGATTCTTTCCGCTTTGCTGTATCATGGACAGAAGCGTTCTCGGCCCGGGAAGGTTTCCCTTATACAGAACCATCTGCTGATACAGCCGTCCGGCCAGAATGGTAAGCACCAGCGCCGTCGCCAGACTCACCATCAGACATCCGGCGCCCTTTACCAGAGAAATGCTTCCCAGCAGAATCCGGGCCGGCGTCACCATCACAGACGTGAACGGCAGCCAGTCCAGCCATCCGGATGCCTCGCCGGAACCGTTCAGCCCGCCTGCCAGCAGGCAGGCAAAGAAACTTCCGATGAGAATCAGTGTAAACATTACATTAGCGGAAGACAGGTCCTCCGGTTTTCCTGCAATCGCGCCGCCGATCCCTGCCAGAGAGCAGTAGAGCAGCATGCCGGTCAGGAGCATAGCCAGAGCCAGCACTGCGCTCCATACAGAGAACATGCCCTCTGTCATGGCGCCGAAGCTGTGCAGAAGCTGCAGCACCAGCATATCCGTTCCCGGATCAATGGCCTCCGCCCCCAGACTTCCCAGAGCAAAACCCGCAGCAAGGGCCAGGAGCCAGCTGAACAGCTGAATGACGCCGCTGAGGCAGATTGCCGTCAGTTTTCCAAGAATCATGGCGGACGGCCGGACAGAAATCAGGAAAAATTCCATCAGCTTTGACGTCTTTTCCGTAATCACACTCTGTGCCACGCCCTGCCCGTAAAGCAGGACGAAGAAATAGAGTACCATGATGTTCAGATACGGGATCACAAAGCCCAATGCGAACCGGATCCCTTCCAGCGGATCTTCCGTTTCCGTCTCACCTGCATCATCCCCTGCAGTTTCATCTGTCGCCGCACCGTCTTCTCCGGCTGCTGTTTCGTTCATCACGGTCGCCGTAATATCTCCGTAGGCCGACAGTCCGTCGGAAATCGCTCCGGTGTCTTCCTCTGTCAGCGTGCTGCCCTCCGGATACAGCAGATGCAGCACAAAGGTATCGCCCTGCCGGTCTGCAGCCAGAAGCAGTGTATCATCCGTTCCCGCGCTGTCCTCCCTGGCCTTCTCGAAATCCTCGCCATATTCGATCCACCGGATCTGCGGCAGCTGCCTTTCCAGTATTTCTTCAAAATCAAAGCGTTCTAAAGATGCCGCAGAATAATCCTCCGATCCCGTGCGGTTTACCACCAGGATCTGTCTCACTGCAGAGGGAACTTTTTTCGTTTCCGTTTCCGTTTCCATCTCATCACGCTCTTCGTTCCGGCTGTTTTCTTCCTCCTGCACCACGTTCTCCGGTTCCGGCTGTTTCTCCGTTTCTCCCCGGTCTGACCAGGCTGAACCCATCATGACACCCGCCGGAATCAGCAGACAAAGCAGTGCCACCAGAATGGTCGTAATCAGATAGCCTTTGCGGCATACCTGCTGCCGGAACGTAAATGCAAAGATTTGGGTGAATCCTTTCAGTTCCTTCTTCATTTCGCAGTTCCCTCCTTCCGGCTTCTTTTCCCGGCGCTTTCTGCCGTTATGCCGTGTCCTGTGCCCATGGCCAGGATCTTTCGGAATTTCAGTCTGCTTCCGCGGTATAAAATCAGCTGATCATATACCCTTGCCGAAAGAACCAGCAGCATCAGAACGCAGACCAGCTCCACCAGCCAGCTTACAGCTACTGCTCCCATGCCGATATCGCCGAACACATAGAAGGCCGGCACCGTAAAGGCCGAAATCACCGGGCAGATGGCCATCACTATGGTCCACGGACCGCCGCTGAGGCCGAAGCCGATGCAGGACACCAGATATCCCGCCAGAATCGCCATCATGGCAGACATGTTGGCACTTTCGATTTCATCCATGCTCGAGCAGCCCGCCCCCGCCAGCCCTGCCAGCAGGGAAAAGAAGCAATCGGCAAGCACCAGGGAAACCAGCGCCACCAGCACCGCCCCGGGACCCAGGTGAAGCAGATCCATGGAGATGCCCATGGACGCCAGCAGGCGGGATACAAAGGAAACATCCATCAGCCTTCCGCTGATGACATAAGAGAGTCCGAAAACCCCCAGCACTGCCAGAAGCATGGTGAACATAAAGGTCATGACCGCCAGGATTTTGCCCAGAACCAGCGCCATCGGGCGAACGCTGACCATCAGCGTCTCCGCCAGACGGGAAACCTTCTCTTCCACGATGGACCGGACGATATAGGTCACGGAGAACACGCAGAGAATCATGGCCACGATGGAATATCCGTACTGAATGCCGTACCGGGTGTCAAAGCCGATCCGCCCGCCGTTCAGGTATTCTTCTACTGTGGAAACCTCCACGTAGCTGCTGACGTCCCCGCCGCCGCGGCTGCCGAGGAACAACCCTGCCACCGGAATGGTCAGCGCCGCCAGCGTCAGCAGAATGCCGAAAACCGCCCGGTTCGACTTGCTTTTCATGATCTGCTGCAGGGTGAACCGGTACACCATTCCTGCACCTGTCAGTCTATTTCCCATGTCTGTCACCCACTTTTTCCACAAAGATCTCATGGAGCGACGGCTCCCGCAGATCAAAGGTGATGACCGGCACACCGTCCGCGATCAGTGCGCCCAGAAGCTGATTGGCCTGGTCCTCCCCGCTGACACGGATCTGGTACTCGCACTCTTTTTCCGTGAGAATCTGTGCCCCGCAGGCCTGAATATACGGTGCGGCGTCCTTCTCGGTCTTCAGGTGCAGGTTGATCCGGCCGTAGCTTTTCTTGATCTCATTCAGATTGCCCTGCAGCACCGTACGGGACCGGTCCAGGATGGTGATGTCGCTGCAGAATTCTTCCACTGTTGCCATCTGATGACTGGACATGATCAGATATTTTCCCTTGCTGATCTCATCCCGGATGATTCCTTTGAACAGGTCTGTATTGACCGGATCCAGCCCGGACAGCGGCTCATCCAGAATCAGCAGTTCCGGATCAGAAATCAGCGCGATCATAAACTGGATCTTCTGCTGGTTTCCCTTAGACAGCTGATCTGCCAGCTTCGGTCTGAAGGCGCGGGCCTTTTTCCGACGCTTTTTGCTGCTTTCTTCTTCCGGGTTTTCTGCCGCCCGGGCCGCGTCTGCATACAGGTATTCCTCTGCCTCCAGCCGCTTTGCCCAGTAACGGATCCGCTCTTTCGCTTCTGCCTGGGGCACGCCCCGCAGTCTGGCAAAATACAGCAGCTGATCCATGAGACTGTACTTGGGGTACAGCCCGCGCTCCTCCGCCAGGTATCCCACATTGCAGGTCTCCGTCTGCAGCGGCCCGCCGTTCCACAGAACCTCTCCGCCGTCTTTTGCCAGCATGCCCAGCATCATGCGGATGGATGTGGTTTTTCCGGCCCCGTTCGTTCCCAGCAAAGCATACACCCCCGGCTCTTTCATTTCAAAGCTCAGGTCTTCCACCACGGTTTTCTCGCCGTAGGTTTTGTGCAGATGTGATACAGTCAGACTCATTCTTTTTCCTCCCCTTTTTCTCTCTCCTCATATCCGGCAGCTTCCATGAGCGCCCGGCCTTCATCTTCCGTCAGCTTCATGACAGTCCGAAGCCGCTCCACCGTCTCCCGGTCCAGAACGAAGTCCGGCTCCGTGCACAGACGGGTAAAGTCATTCTTCCGGATTCCTGTCTGGGAGAATGTGATGGTGCCGTCGGCGATCTTTCTGTCATAGAGCCTGAAGAACAGAACTCTAAACGGTAATTTTTCCATATGTCACAACCCCTTTCTGTTTTCTATTCGTTGATTTTTCCATGCTCCAGCCGCATGGACTCTCTGTAATATGCGACATTCATCGTAAGCCAGATGACACTCAGCAGCACGACAGGCAGCGGGCCGAAATGGAAGAGGAAGCTTCCCACCGCCAGCACAACCCAGATCATGGAACACAGGCTGTTCGCAGTCCGAAATGCCTTATAGGCAGCCTTGTAGATGGTCATCTTTTCTGCTTCATCGCAGCTTTCCTCCCATTTTTCGTGGAATTTGAAATCATAGACGCTGCCTTTCATTTTCGGATTCATCCGCTTGGTCAGATCGATCTGCAGCTGATTCAGCCGCAGATACCCGAAGCTGCCCAGAACGAAAATCGCCGTAGAAATCGTAAAGAGCATCCACCGTTCTTCCACATTCCGTTCAATGAAGGCAAAGTTTATGCCGAAGAACAGGAAGCTGATGATCAGGCCGCAGCCGACAACAATCATCGATTTGGAAAGAAGCAGATCGACCCGGTCACAGGTTTCTTCGTCCATTTCTTCGTTCAGTTCTTTCTCCATTTCTTCCCCCGCAGCCGCCTTCGCATCTTTCGGCGCACAGTGTTCCAGCTCCTTTTTCGAAGTCAGATAGTAATAGATTCCGGCAAGTACCGCCGCCGCTTCCGTCACAATCACACCATAAGGCGAGAGAAGATACAGCAGATGAGACATGGTCTGACTGCAGGCTTCGCCGAAATTCTGTATGCCGTTTGTGGCGGAGAAAAATCCGATAATCCCGCCGACGATGGCGCTGACAATCAGGATCGGAATATATACCTTCAATGCTTTCCGGTTTTCTTTCTTTATCGCTTCATCCTGATTCCCCGTTTGTTCAATAATCCGTACATTCTTCCGTTCGTCATTCATTCTGATCCTCCTCGTAGGAAAAAATATCCTCCACTCTCGCGTCACATACTTTCGCAATCTTCAGTGCCAGAGTCACCGACGGCGAGTAGTCTCCCCGTTCGATCTGACTGATGGTCTGTCTGGACACACCTACCATCCGGCCCATCTCCGACTGATTCACATGGATCCTGGCACGATATTCCTTCAGCCTGTTATACAGCGGCATACTGTCATCTCCTTCCTGCAAAATCTTTCTGACAAGTTTATTTTTCATTTTGACAATTATTCTTGTCATCATTTATGAATGTAGTATAACATTGACAATGAAACTTGTCAATGTTTTTTTTGGCGCTCTTGCATTGGCGCAAAAAAAAACAAGGCGGCTGACGCCGCCTCAGAAATAAACGACTGTATTTATTTTTCCGCTATCACCGGATACAGGCATCCATGCGCCGCAAGTGCGGCACCGATCGCCGTCGCATACTCTCCATCTTCCGGCACGATCACATGGATATCCGGATACATGGTTTTTATCATATCGCAGATATGTCCGATTTCCGGGAAATTGATCAGATTTCCGATTAAAACGAAGTCCTTCAGCTCCGTGCCCTGAGAGATCAGAACCGCTGTCTGGCAGATGGTTTCCAGAACCATATGCACAATGCCGGCTGCTTTATCCTCACAGGTCGCACGGGAAGAGGTCTTTCCGAAATTCGATGCGGTGATTTCCAGGTTCAGTCCCGGCAGCGGTTCGTTAGAAATGTCCCCGATACGCAGATCGATGTTTCCCACGCGGCCTTCTGCAGCCATCTCCTGAATCTTATCAATATCACTGGTATTCAGCACCAGCTTGGACAGGCCGATGATGGTGCCTCCGCCGATGCCGATCCCGCCCAGGTGGGTCGGCACCCTGTCCTTCACACGCACAAAAGAGGTCCCGGTTCCCATACTGACCACCATGAATTCTTCCGAACCTTCCGCGAAATATCCGCCGCCGACGCCATTGGCAGTAAACTCGTCCACCTTAAAGGTAGGCAGACCGTAAATCGGCTGTGCTACGGCGTTGCTTCCCACACCGGTCAGATTGACCTGCTGGATATCCGACAGTTCCAGCCGGTTGTCATATAGAAACTTTCCAAACGCTCCAAACAGAGACGCAATGGCATTACTGGCCGAGATCTGTACCGGCCTCAGCATGGACTCGCCCTGAAATCCTGCAATCTTCGTCGTGCTTCCGCCTATATCAATTCCTGCTACAATTCCCATATCCGAAATCCTGATCCTTTCGATGTCATGATACGCTTCATTTTATCATATCAGACAGCGTTTGTTAAGTGTTTTTTCCAATCTCGTGCGATCTAGCGGCATTTCCTTTCTCTCTATGTATCCGGCGGCTCCGCAGAGCCCCGCCGGACGGCGTTTGCGCCTTCAGGCATCAGAAGGATGCCCTTATACGGTTACCTCACAGCAGCATTCAAAATCACTGTCGATATAGTGGGCAATGAATCTCGCCTTGAACTTTCTCTGATTGCAGATGGAATCCGGATCGCCGGATACATCGAGATCTTCCGGAAGGACAAACCGGATGCAACGTACCGTTACGTCCCGGAATTCCGTTCTGTCATGTGCCGGCACCGTAATTGTTTTCATGCCCCGCTTGTACTCTCTGCCTTCCTCATCCACCTCATGGAGGATGGCTGCCAGTGCAACCCGCCGATGCGGGCAGACATTTTTCAGCGTCACATCCAGCTGAAGAATCCGGCCCGGAGAATCCAGCCCCAGTTCTCCCACGTTATATTCCACCGTGTCCTCACAGCCGCCGATGGTTACCTGTTTCGGATCCGGACAGGCTTCCGGACAGATGACCATGTCACAGTCTACCCGGATCTTCGGCGACGGGAATTTCACCACATTCTTTTCATCATCCGTGTAAGAAACCGATTCGTTGACTTCCACCAGACCAGAACACGGGCCTTCATGCTCCACGGTAAAAGTCAGCACAGCCCCTTCGCTCTGTTTCGCGCCCAGCTGTGCGATCTTCCACTGCACCGTTCTTTCATCCAGCAGCACTGCGCTTCCCTTGCTCGGAGAATCTACTGTCAGAATGCGGAAACAGCTGCCAACCTGATCGGTAACGACAAGATTGGTCGCACCCGGCTTGGAAATGTTTTCTGCCAGATCCTCAAACAGATCCTCCAGCTCTTCATCGTTCGGTGTGATTGCCACATAGGCGGAATCCGGATCGGATGCCCAGTCCTTCAGTGCATCCTCATCGATCCCCCCGTTTCCGGACAGTCCGATCCCATAGATGATCACCCCCTGGGCCCTGGCAGAAGCGGCAGCAGGGGAGGCATCTCCGCCGGCTGTCGTACGGCCGTCGGTAAACATGACCATGATTTTTTCGTTGGAAGAGGCCGGATCGAAAAGTTCCATCCCTTTCTCAAAAGCATCTTAATGATTGGTCCGGCCGCCGGCAGACAGATTCTGCACCGCAGCCTCCAGCTGTGAAACATCCGTAATCAGCTGCGTATCCTTTTCCGCCTGGGTAGAAAAGCTGACAATGCCGATCCGGCTGCCGCCGCCGATCTGCCCGTCTTCGGCTCCATCTGTCGCTTCATCCAGGATTTCAATGAACCGCTACGCACCACTCTTGAGATTTGCGAGAGGACTTCCCGCCATGCTTTCCGAACGGTCCAGAAGCAGAACGACATCGACCGGCTTGCTGGTGATTTTCGGTTCCGCAGTCAGGGACAGGGTCACCTGAAAGGTTCCGCCACAGTCGATGCGGTCCTTATTCAGCTCTTTGTTGGAGTTCGTTATGCCCATTTGATTTCATTCCTTTCTCCGCCTCCGCTCATGCAGAGGCTTCCTACATACTATGCGCGGTCTCTGTGCCGTGACACCCGCATGCCGGGAAAGGAACGTTTTTTCTCAGAAGCAGCAGAACTTCGGGCGAATCCTGCCATCTTCCTCTATGCCAAGGGACAGGAACTGAAATTCTCCCGCATCCGAAAAGAACTCTGCGCGAAGAGAAAAGTCCGCCCCGGCCGATTTTGCAAAGTCGGCAAACTGCTGCAGATCCGCGATGAGCTCTTCCTCTTCACCGCCAAAAATCCCCAGTTCTTCTTCCATCCGCCAGGAGCCTCCCTCTGCTTCCGGCACAGGAGATTCCAGATCATATTTTTCTGCGAACGCCTCTGCCATGCAGGAAAGCTGTGCCGCAGCGTTTTCCCCTGGGATGCCTTCTTGCGGCAGCCCGTCTGCCGCCATCCGCAGACAGTAGCTGTACCAGGCCGGGCAGTCCGCCACATCTTCCGCACCGGAATCGAATGCAGGCTTTCTTCCTGCTCCGTTTTCCCATACATAGCAGCAGACCGGATCCTCTGCAGTATAAAATTCCGCATCCCGGTAGATGAGGTTTCCGCGGAGATCCTCTGCTGCTTCCTCCTGCCTTTGCAGGTACTCCTGCCAGTAAGCCGCACCGTAGGATGTCTCCGATGTGACGATCAGGCTGCAGTCGATATAGAAGTGAATCTCGCGGGCATCTTCCAGGTGCTCCAGCAGAACGGCCACATCCTCCTCTTCGTCCCAGTGGGTGTAATCTTCCTCCACCAGCTTCAGAAGCGGCGTGCCGCTGGCATCATCGGTAAAAATGTATCCGCACTCTTTCGTGCTGAGTTCATCCTCTGTCCAGGCGATCTTCTCGTCGGCGCCAAGTTCCATGGCATAGATCTGCATGCCGCTGAGCCCGTCCATTTTGTTGAACTGCCGGATATATTCCCCCAGCTTTGCTGCCGCTTCCCGTGTTTTTTCATTTCGGTTGTGGATTGTCAGCTCTTCCCGGATATCAATTTCATAACTCATTTTTCTCTTCCTTCCCTCTCTGTGCACATCAGAACATGCACATCAGAACATGCACATCAGAACATACACATCAGAACATGCACAGCTGATCCGTTTCCGGCATGCCCTCGAACACGCCGTGAGCGCGAAGGCCTTCTACGGCGGTCTTGTTCAGCTTGCCGCGCTGCACGGCTTCTTCAATCGTGTCAAAAGGTTTTTCCTCGTAGGCGGCGACGAAGGATTTCGCCGCAGTCTCACCCACGCCTTCCACCGCGACAAACGGCAGCAGCACTTTTCCATCGTCCACCCAGAACTTGGTTGCGTGCGATTTTCCCAGTCTCGCCGGTGTGAACGCATAGCCGCGGCTGTACATTTCATAGGCGACTTCGTAAACGAGAATATCATCCTTTTCCTTTGCGGAAGCGTTGTTCCCCTTGGCGAGGATCGCATCCATCTCTTCCAGCACCGCATCCGGCCCTTTCAGGATCACTTCCGCATTGAAATTGGCCACCACACTGGTGAAGTGGGTCGCATAGAATTCCTGCGGATAATACACCTTATACCATGCCATACGGAAGGACATCATCACGTAAGCCACTGCATGGGCCCGCGGGAACATGTACTGGATCTTGATACAGGAATCGATATACCACTGGGGTACCCCGTGCTCCTTCATGACCTGCAGCTGCTCTTCCTTCAGGGGCCGGTTCTTACGGACGTCCTCCATGATTTTGAAGGATGTCTTGTTTTCGATGCCCTTCAGGATCAGATAGTTCATAATGTCGTCTCTCGTGGAGATCACTTCCCGCATGGTCGCCACACCGCTGCGGATATAGTCCTGGGCGTTGTTCAGCCATACATCCGTACCGTGGGAAAAGCCGGAAATCCGGACCAGGTCGGCAAACTTGTCCGGCTTGATGTCGTCCAGCATGCCCCGGGTAAAGGACGTGCCGAATTCCGGAATCGCATAGGTGCCGTGCTTGAACCGGTAATGCTCCGGATCCTTGATCTTCAGTGCCTCGATCCCGTTGAAAATCGACAGCACGGTCCGGTCGGTCAGGTCCACCTTCAGCGGATCGATGCCCGTCATATCCTGCAGCTGGCGGATCATAGACGGCACATTGTGTCCCAGAATATCCAGCTTCAGCAGATTCTGATCGATCTTATGGTAATCGAAATGGGTCGTGATGATATCCGTGTTCACATCATTGGCCGGATGCTGCACCGGACAGAATTCATAGATCTCATGATCGTCCGGCACGATGATGATGCCGCCCGGATGCTGGCCGGTGGTCCGCTTCACGCCGGTGCAGTGCTGCGTCAGGCGCTCTGCCTCGTATTTATTGATCGGCCGCTGGGTCTCTTCGAAAAACTTCATCACATAGCCGTAGGCCGTTTTATCGGCGACAGTGCCTACCGTTCCTGCTTTAAACACATTCTTTTCGCCGAAGATGGTTCCCACATAGCGATGCGCGACCGGCTGATATTCTCCTGCAAAATTCAGGTCGATATCCGGCTCTTTGTCGCCGTCAAAACCCAGGAAGGTTGCAAACGGAATCGTAAACCCGTCCCGCTTCATCGGCGTGCCGCACTCCGGGCAGTCCTTTTCCGGCATGTCGATCCCGCAGTCATACAGGTTCATATCGCCCCATTCCAGGTGTTTGCACTTCGGGCAGATATAGTGGGGCTCCAGCGGATTCACCTCGGTGATCCCGGCCATGGTGGCAGCCAGAGAGGATCCCACCGATCCCCGGGAGCCGACCAGATAACCGTCTTCATTGGATTTATGCACCAGCATCTGCGCGGAAACATACATCACCGCATAGCCGTTATTGATAATGGAGCTGAGCTCTTTTTCCAGGCGCTCTCCGATCCGGTCCGGCAGCGGATCGCCGTACAGCTCATGGGCCCGGTTCATGCAGGTCGTCCGGAGCGTCTCCTCAGCCCCTTCAATCTTCGGCGGATATTTTCCCTTCGGAACCGGCAGAATCCCCCCGTCGCACAGATCCGCGATGAGGTTGGTGTTATCGATGACCACGCGCTTTGCCGTCTCTTCTCCGAGATAGCTGAATTCTTCCAGCATCTCGTCGGTCGTCCGGAGATAGAGTCCGGTCCCGTTTTCTGCATCTTTATACCCCTGCCCTGCCATGAGAATATTCCGGTAGATGGCAGCCGACTCGTCCTGATAGTGGGCATCTGTAGTGGCGACAACCGGCTTTCCCAGCTTGTCCGCCAGAGCCACGATCCTGCGGTTGATCTCCTTCAGTTCCTCATAGCCGGAAACTCGTTTCTGCTCGATCAGGAAGCGATTGTTGATCAGGGGCTGAATCTCCAGATAATCATACCGTCCGGCAATCCGCTCGATCTCTTCTTCCGGTCTGCCGTCCAGCACCGCCCGGTACACTTCGCCGGCTTCACAGGCGCTTCCGATCAGGATGCCTTCCCGATGTGCCTCCAGGACAGACCACGGAAGCCGCGGCCGCCGGTAAAAGTAGTCGATATGGGAGTAGGAAACCAGCTTGTAGATGTTCTTCAGTCCCTCCTGGGTGGCAGCCAGCAGAATGATATGGTTGGTTCCCTTCTTCTTATATTCGATGGTTCCATCCTCGCGGATGCAGTCACTGTCGTCAAAGACATAGCCCTCCATGCCATACAGGATCTTGATGGGGCGGCCTTTCTCCGCCTGCTTTTTCGCCTCTTTGGCGGCATCCGGGAAGGCCTGCACCACACCGTGATCGGTGATGGCTACCGCCGGCTGCCCCCAGGCGGCGGCTTTTCCCACGATATCCGCCACTTCGTTGAGTCCGTCCATGGCGCTCATTTTCGTATGTGCATGAAGTTCCACCCGTTTCCCGATCTCGCAGGTGTCCTGCCGGTTGTCCCCCAGCGTCTTGTCGGTCTTTTCGATGTCCGTCATCATGATCGTGTTCATGTTTTCGTAGGTGTCGAACTGCACTTCCCCGCGAATCTTCACACCGTCTCCGGATTTCAGAAGTTCATCGATCTCTTTCCATTTATTCTCCGATGCAAAACATTTGCAGCAGATGGTTGTCTTTTCGTCGGTGATCAGCAGCGTGATCAGATAGTTTCCGCTTCGGATCACGCGATAATCTTTTTTGAACAGGATTCCTTCCACGATCACGATGCCCATCGACGGATCGATCTCCGTCAGCGCAGTATTCGCTTCCCCCACAATGTCATGGCCCATGATCCGGTTCCCCTCTGCCGGCAGTTCCTTTTCTTTCCGCTTCCAGCCGCCTTTGCCGCCGTTCTGTCCGCCGAATCCTCCGTTCGGTGTTCCCGGAGAGCCCGCACCTCCGCCGCCTGCCGCGCCGGAAGCTCCTGCGGATGCATTCTGTGAAGTCTCCTTCTGTTTCGCCTCTCTGTACTGTTTCAGAGATTCCTCGATGTCTTCTTTTTCCCCGGCTTCGATCTCGTCATGGAGTTTTTCGCACACCGCCTCGTTATTTACGAATGCCACAGACGCCCGGATGCCGAAATTTTCCTGCAGCAGATGCTCGAACAGTCCCTTCACCTTTTCGTTGAGCTGCTGTGTGCTGACCTGGCCGACCGCCTCGATTTCCAGGTGACTGCCGTCGTAGCGGAAACAGTCCTCCCGGATCGTTTTCGTGATCGCAGTATATTCCCCGTTTACGATCTCGATCATATGAGGAATAAACAGGCGGATAATGTCCTCTGCCTCCAGCACCACATCCGAATACGTGTAATGGATTTTCACCGCAGAGATCCCATTCAGCTTGTGAAGCAGTGTGCCCTTCAGTTTCTCCATATCAAGATGGGGCATGACAAAATTGAGGGTCATGTCGATGGACAGAACCCCCGTGTCTTTATGTATGACCGCCCGGTCTATGGAATAATGCAATGCCTCTTTCGGGTAATCGCCGATCAGCTCCCAGCTGACTGCGTTTTCAAAAATGCTTTTCATACCTGTCCGTTTCCTTCACTCTGCGATTCATTCTGCAGTTCTTTCCTGGTCTCTTCTTCGATCATCTGCAGCAGTGCCGGTATGATGTCCTCTTCCGGAACAGAGCCGACAATCTCCCCTCTGGAAAACAGAAGTCCCTTTCCGTCACCGCCGGCCACGCCGAAATCTGCTTCTCTTGCTTCCCCCGGACCGTTTACCGCACAGCCCATCACTGCCACCGTAATCGGCCGCAGCATTCTTCCGGTTTTCTGTGCCTGGGCACTGCGCATTTCCTCGATTCGGTCCAGCTCACGCTCCAGTTTTTCCGCCAGAGCTTCCAGGCCGATCTTCGTCCGTCCGCAGGTCGGGCAGGAAACCAGGTTGACGGCTGATTTTCTCAGGCCCAGGCTGCGGAGGATCTCCTTCGCAAAATAGACTTCTTCCACCGGATCAGCGGTCAAGGAGACCCGCATGGTATCTCCGATTCCTTCCAGAAGCAGACTTCCGATCCCCACTGCCGACTTGACCTTTCCGCGGCCCGGTGTGCCGGCCTCTGTGATGCCGATATGAACCGGATGATCGGTGGCCGCCGCCAGAATCTTATGGGCCTCGTAGTTCATCCGCACATCGGAGGATTTCAGCGAGACAACCAGATTGTCATAGTCCATGTCCTCGATCATCCGGAGATTCCGCAGCGCACTTTCCGCCAGACCTTCTGCCGTAACTCCTCCATGCTTCTGGAGGATCTCTTTTTCCAGTGAGCCGGAATTCACACCGACCCGGATGGGGATCCCGCGCTGCCGTGCCGCATCCACCACCGCCCGTACCCGGTCGGTGCTGCCGATATTTCCCGGATTGATTCTGACTTTGTCCGCACCGGCCTCAATCGCCGCGATGGCCAGGCGATAGTCGAAATGAATGTCGGCAACCAGGGGAATATGGATTTTGCGGCGAACCCTTCCGAGGACTTCCGCCGACTCCCGGTCGGGCACTGCCATTCGCACAATCTGGCATCCTGCATCTTCCAGCCGGGCGATCTGCTCCAGCAGGGCTTTTTCATCTCTGGAGTCCACATTGGTCATCGACTGTATGGAAACCGGCGCGCCGCCGCCGATCGCGACGCCGCCGCATCGGACTTGTCTGGTCATGGAATTCTTCACCTTCTCTTTCTTCCTTTCCTTCTTTGCGGTCCTTCCGTCTGTCCTTCTTCCGCTACCCGAAGATCCGGGTGATATCGTGAAATGTCACATAGATCATCAGCGCAAAAAGCAGGCCCATGCCGATCATGTGGATCGTTCCTTCCACTCTGGCGCTGACCTTCTTCCCGGTGATCACGGTAAACAGCACAAACAGAATTCTGCCTCCGTCCAGGGCCGGCAGCGGCAGCATGTTGATAATCGCCAGATTGACACAGATCAGTGCCACCAGGAATGCATAGTACCAGTATCCCAGCGTTTCCGTCTGATTGACCATCTGCACCATGCCCACCGGGCCGGACAGATCATCTGCACTGGCCTGCCCGCTGATCAGCATGCCGATCGACTGGAACATCAGCTTCACCATGTTCCAGGTGGAACGCGCCCCGTATGCCGCTGCCCGGAACGGATTGTGGCTGATCTTTGAGGTGATGCCGATCACATACCGTTCCGTCTCCGTCCCGTCCGCACCGGTCACTTTCTGCAGCACCGGCTGCAGCGAAAGACTGCGGGTTCCGTCTTTTCCTTCCACCGTGATTTTCGCAGACGACCCGTCTTCCGGCAGGAGGTTTATCACATCATTCCAGCTTTCCACCGGCTGGCCGTCAATGGCGGTGATGGTCTCCCCCGCTGCCATGCCGGCCTGCTCCGCAGGGCTTCCCGCCGTCACTTCACCGATCCGGTTCGTGGTGAATCCGTTGATCCCCAGAACCACAGACAGAATGACAATGGCGCAGAGAATATTCATCACGGAGCCGGCAGTCAGAATCACGATCTTCTTCCACGGCTTCTTCGCAGCAAATGACCGCGGATTCAGCTCCCGGTTTTCCCCGGCACCGCCGGTTGTATCATCATCTTCTTCTCCATCTTCACCTTCCATGGCGCAGTATCCGCCGATCGGAAACAGCCGGATGGAATACAGTGTCTCCTTTCCCTGCCGTTTCCAGATGGCAGGCCCCATGCCGAACGAGAACTCGTTGACCTGAACCCCCATCCGTTTGGCTGCGATGAAGTGCCCCAGCTCGTGGGGAAAAATCATAATGCAGAATAATAAAATCGCAAGTATCGCTGTTTTCATAACCTCTTTTCGGTTCCCCTTTCTGATTCAGTGCAGGAAGGCCCCTCAGCCGACCTTCCGGGCGATCTGCGCCGCCGTCTGTCTGACTTCCTGATCAATCTGCAGAATTTTTTCCAGTGTCAGATGATATTCCGGCACATGGGCATCCAGAATCCGCTCCAGATATTCCTGGATCTCGATGAACCGGATCTTTCCATGAAGGAAAAGATCCACCAGCACTTCGTTGGCGCCGTTCAGCGCGACCGGATAGCTGCCGCCTGCCCGGGATGCGCTGCAGGCCAGCGTGATACACCGGAACACTTCCGGATCCGGGCGCTCGAAGGTCAGCCAGCTCCCGGCGTCAAAGAAGTCCAGTTCCGCCTCCCCGCTTTCCAGCCGGTCCGGATAGCCCAGCGCCAGACTGATCGGGATACGCATGTCCGGATTCCCAAGCTGTGCCAGAACGGAACCGTCTTCGAATTCCACCATGGAATGCACGATGCTCTGCGGATGCACCAGGATCTGAATCGCATCCACCGGCACATCAAACAGCCAGCGGGCTTCGATGACTTCCAGCCCTTTATTCATCATCGTCGCAGAATCGATGGTAATTTTTTTTCCCATGGACCATTTCGGATGATGCAGCGCCTGCTCCAGTGTGACGGATTCCAGCTGCTTTCTGCTCCATCCCCGGAACGGGCCGCCGCTGGCTGTCAGCAGGATCTTCCTGATCTTTCTGCCCTGGTTTCCTTCCAGGCACTGAAAGATCGCGCTATGTTCACTGTCCACCGGCAGCAGGCGCACACCGGCTTTTCGGACCGCATCCATGACGAGAGCGCCTCCGGTCACCAGTGTCTCCTTATTGGCAAGGGCGATGTCCTTCCCTGCTTCGACGGCCGCCATGGTCGGTGCCAGCCCGCTGATCCCCAGCAGAGCATTGAGCACCAGATCGCAGGCATTGCTGGAAGCCGCAGTCTTCAGGCCTTCCTGCCCCCAGAGCACTTCCGTGCGGTTTCCTGCGCCCGCATTCCCGCTTTCCCGCAGCGCTTTCTGCAGAGTCAGCGCATCCTCTTCCCGCGCCGTCACTGCAATCTGCGGATGGAATTCCGAAATCTGCCTTTCCAGCAGCTCCACATTCCTGCCGCAGGAAAGTACGCCGACCCGGAACCGGTCCGGATTCCTGCGGATCACATCCAGACTCTGCGTGCCGATGGAGCCGGTGCTTCCCAGTATCGCTACCTGTTTCATGAAACAAACTTCCTTTCTTTCCGCTCTTCCTGTGTTTTTTCTGCCTGCCGCATCAGTACAGCACCAGCTGCATGGTATAGTAGATCAGCGGCGCGGTAAACAGAACGCTGTCAAACCGGTCGAGGATTCCGCCGTGTCCCGGAATCAGATTTCCGTAGTCCTTGATTCCCATCTGCCGTTTCAGTGCGGAAGCGGAAAGGTCTCCCAGCTGCGCCGCAATACTGCCGACGAAACCGATGATCACACATTCCCACAGCATGCCGCCGCCCAGATAATATCCGAACAGCCCGCAGAGAATCATGCTGCCCAGCACACCCCCTACGGCACCTTCGATGCTCTTTTTCGGGCTCAGATTCGGACAGAGCTTGTGTTTTCCCAGTGCCATCCCGGTAAAGTACGCCATGATATCCGTGCCGAATGCAGCCAGAAATACCAGCCATATCAGTATTCTATGTTCTGACTGGTCAATCAGTACAATATGATAGGAGAAAAAGACCACATAGAAAATCCCCAGCAGTGTGGATGTGATATCCTCCGTTTTTCTTTCATTGACCTTAAATCCATAAATCAGACATGCCATCGTGCAGACTGCCGCCCACAGCATCAGCAGATCCTGATTGCCCTGCCAGAGGATATTGATCAGATACAGCGCGACCGCTGCCGCGTATCCGATGCCTCTGCAGGGTTTGACGCCCATAACTTCAAACCCGTGATACAGTTCCCGCAGTCCGATGACTGCAACCAGAAATGCTGCGGCCATCAGCCACCAGCCGCCCAGCCACACCACGATCAGCAGCGGAAGCATGACGCAGCCTGAAATAATTCTCGTCTTCATAATGTGTGTATATCCCCTTTCCCGTTTTCTCTTTCCCGTTTTCTCTTTCCTGCTTTCACGTTCCGTCCGGTTCCGGCTTCTGCAGTCTTACCGCCCGCCAAACCGGCGTTTTCTGTTTCCGAAGGCCTTCACCATAGTTTCAAACTCATCCGGCGTGAAATCGGGCCACAGGCTGTCTGTAAATGCCAGCTCACTGTAGGCGCACTGCCAAAGCAGGAAATTGCTGAGCCGCTCCTCGCCGCTGGTCCGGATGATCAGATCCGGATCCGGAATACACCCGTTTTCTTTTCCTGTGTAGAGCGCATCCGAAATCATCTCTTCTGTAACCGCCGCAGCCTCGATCTCACCGGAAGCCGCCCGGGCGCACAGATTTCTCACAGCGCGCAGGATTTCCTGGCGGCCGCCGTAATTCAGCGCGATGCTGAACTGCAGTCCGTCGTTGTCTGCAGTGACTGCAAGGGCTTTTTCAATGCTCGCCCTGGCCGGTGCCGGCAGCCGGGACCAGTCTCCCAGGATCCGCACCCGCACGTTGTTTTCATTCAGTTCCGCCAGCTCGCTGCCGACGTATTTCACAAGTAGGCTGAAAATGCCGCCGACCTCTTCCTGGGAGCGTTTCCAGTTTTCTGTGGAAAACGCATAGACGGTCAGATACCGGATCCCCATCACGTCGGCGCGTTTGATGATCTCCTTCATGGCCAGCATGCCCGCATTATGGCCGGCAAGTCGGCTGACTCCGTGTTTCTGCGCCCATCGTCCGTTTCCATCCATGATCACCGCCACATGGTGCGGAATCCTGCTGTCTGCACCGGCCGCAGTCTCTCTGATTTCTGTCATACTTATTTCCTTTTCTATTTTTTTCTCAGCGAAACAATGTGGCTGCCTTTCACAGCAGCCACACGTTTCTTTTCGCTTATACTTCCAGAATTTCCTTTTCCTTTGCAGCTACGATCTCATCGATCTCTTTAATCACCTTATCGGTAGCCTTCTGCACGTCTTCCTGTGCCTTCTTGCACTCATCCTCGGTAATTTCGTGGTTCTTTTCCTTCTTTTTCAGATGATCGTTGGCATCACGGCGCAGATTCCGGACTGCTACCTTGCTCTCTTCGCCCATTTTTTTCACGGTCTTGGTCAGTTCTTTTCTTCTGTCCTCTGTAACCGGCGGGATCACCAGACGGATATTTTTCCCGTCATTTGACGGATTGATTCCGATGTTCGCCATATTGATCGCTTTTTCAATCTCTCCGATGGATTTCGGATCAAACGGAGTGATCAGCAGCGTCCTCGGGTCCGGCGTGGAAATGTTCGACAGATTTTTCAGCGGTGTCGGACTGCCGTAATACTGCACGCTGATCTTGTCCAGCAGCGCCGGATTGGCTCTTCCTGCCCGGACGGTGTTCAGGTCTTCCTTCAGCACGGAAATCGTCTTTTTACTTCTTTCTTCCAGATTCTTTTTAATGGTTTCCATTTGGATAGCCTCCTGTTTTCTTTTCTGTTCTACGCAAAATCTTTTTTCCCGGTTTTCCGCTGGCGCTCTGCCGGTGCTCTACCGGCGCACGCTGCAGGCGTGGGACTTACCGGATGATCGTTCCGATCTTTTCGCCGGAAACGGCCTTCAGAACATTTCCCTCTTCCGCGATCGCAAAAACATGAATTGCAATGCCGTTATCCTTGCAGAGTGTAGCCGCCGTCAGGTCCATGACCTTCAGATCCTTTTCGATCACATCCATGAATCCCAGCTGGTCGAACTTCACGGCATCCGGATTGACCGCCGGATCACTGTCATAAACCGCATCCACATTTTTCGCCAGCAGAATCACATCGGCATCGATCTCCGCCGCCCGGAGCGCCGCTGCCGTATCGGTGGAAAAGAACGGATTTCCGGTACCGCCGCCGAAAATGACCACATCGCCGTTTTCCAGATGCGCAAGTGCTCTTCGTCTTGCATACGGTTCTGCAATCTCCCGCATCTCGATGGATGTCTGGACTCTCGCGGGAACCCCGATCGCAAGCAGCGCCTCCTGGACAGCCAGGCTGTTCATTACTGTCGCAAGCATCCCCATGTAGTCTGCCGTTGCTCTGTCCATATCCTTGCTGGTTCTGCCTCTCCAGAAATTTCCTCCGCCTACCACGATGGCCACCTGCACGCCCAGATCATGGATCTGTTTGATTTCTTTCGCCACCTTGCGGGTCATTTCTTCGTTAATGCCGAATTTATCGCTGCCGGCCAGCGCTTCTCCGCTGATCTTCAGCAGCACACGATTGTATACCGGTTTCATTCCCTGTCCCACCTTTATCTGTAGATTCTGAAAATAATTCTAAAAATTATTATACCATAATCACAGTGCAGGTTAAAAGTTGTTTATTCACTTTTTCAAAAATTTTTCACAGATTCCGGCCGGAAAGGGTCTGCTGATTATGCGGAAGGCCCGCGCCGGCCCGGCGCTTTCCTGCCGCCGCCGAATCGCCGTCCTGGTGCTGTGCCGGAGAGTTCTGCCGCCGTGCCGCCGTCGAATCCTGTCGAATCTTGTCGAATCTTGTCGGAGCACTGGTCTTTTCAGTCTCTGTTTTTTCTGCTGCGCAGTGACTCTCCCCGTCAGTTCAACAATATGAGGCCGTTTTTCGCTCAAAAACACGTAAAGTCAAGCGAAAAACGGCTCGATTTTGTGTTTTTCATCGGAAATCAGCGAAAATCAGGCCATTTTTACGTGTTTTTGTCCTGATTTTCTCCGAATCTTGTTGAGTCCGTTCGATGGCATGAATCCGAACACGAGTCTGAACACCAATCTGAAAAGGAAACCATCATGAAAAGGAACGGGCCCGCCGCATTTGCCGGCGGGCCCGTTCCTTCACTGCGGACCAGCTGGCCCGGCAGTTTCATCGTTCCGATGTTCCTGCGTCTATTTCCGCTTTTTCCCCAGTCTCAGCGTCAGGCCAAGTCCTGCCAGTGTGACAGCCAGAAGCACGATCCAGAATGCGGCATACTGGCTGTCGCCGGTCTTTGGAACAGAGGAAACAGGCTGCTCCGTCTGGCTTCCGCCCTGGGAAGTCCCCGGTTTCGAAGGACTTTCCGGTTTCGAAAGCCTTTCCGGTTTCACGGGTTTCTCCGGGTCTGGCTGTTCGGCCGGCTCGGTCGGCTCGGCCGGTTCTTCCGCCTTGATATCATCATTGTTGATTGTAATCACAGAGCCGTTCCGTGTGACTGTCGAAAGGAAGCCTTCCGGCACGTTCCGTTCCACCGCCGTGTAGGTATGGCCCGGGTCCAGTCCGTACCAGGTATGCCGCCACTGTTTTGCCGCACTGAGAAGAACCGGATTACCGAAGGCCTTCCCATCTTTCAGCAGCTGTACAGTCACCGAATCCGCAGCCTTTCCTCCGTCATCCAGCGTCCAGATTTTCTGAGCGGTAACAGAAGTATAAACCGGATAAACCGGTGTGGATCCGCTGACCGTATAGGATACCGTCGGTTTCCTGAAGTTCTCCGGCAGGCCATGCTGTCCGCTGGAGTCGACCGGATAGATCGTCGCCTCGCAATTGGTATATAAAGCGGTTTTGTTCTGCTCCCCAAACCGGTCATATTCACCGTAGGTTCCCGCCTCGGTCTTCGGGTTCATCAGCCGCACAGTGTAGGTCAGCGATACCCGTTCCAGATTGCTGACCGGAACATGGATCTCCCATTTGAAATACTCCTCCGGGTTGTTCGCACTTTCCGGATAATACCGGACCACATACGGGAAAACACCGTTTCTGTCTGCCTCACCGAAACAGTATACTTCGGATTCCGAATCAGACGTCGCGGCAGACGTCGTGGCAGACGTCGCGGCAGACGTCGCGGCAGAGGTCTCGGCAGACGTTACATCAGCCTTCACGGCCTTGTAAGCCTTTTCACCCACTTTGAGAATCATGGTCTCCGGCTGATAAAGATCAAAATCGTACTCCCCGGTCTTCCCGATTTTGTCGATGACATAGGAGCCTGCATCCAGAAGATAACAGATCTCATTCTGTATCTGTGTGAAGCTCACTTCCTTTCCGCATGCAAGATAGCGGATGAAAGACGGACCCCACTGGTACTGTGTGCCTTTCGTCTGGTCTGCGACAGTGGCAAAGCAGTGATATCCTTCCGCCTCCGCTGCATGAAACACTTCGCTGGAAAAATACAGCGCCTTGTCGATGGAGTTTGCATAATCCATTTTCTCTGCAGCCGGAGTGGACTTTTCAGGGACAGTGCCATACGGATAATCATACTCTGTCCAGTCTGTCCCCTTCGCTTTTTCCGCCATATCTGCCAGCCAGCTGCTCCAGCCTTCTGTCGGCGCTTCCTCGCTGCCGTACTTGGAATTCCAGTTGTCCGGTCCTGCCCAGTTCAGTTCCTGATCGCCGTTCCAGGACCATGCAGCAGCAGTCGGTTCTTCCCCGAACAGATACGTGATCCCGTCACTGACGGTAATCAGATATTTGCGGCCGGCTGCCGTTGCCGTATCTTCATCCAGCATGGCTTTTCCCGCCAGCAGGCCGGCGTGAAGGTTCGTTCCGCTGCTGATGTCGGTCCGGATTGCCTTCTCGATCATGGCCAGACTTTCTTCAGTCAGATGCGTCAGTTCACAGACTCTGTGCGCCTCTTTGTTAAAGATCACGATCCCGACCTTTACTGCGGCCTTCGTATTCTGCACCTGGGTATTGAGGTTCTGAAGTATTTTCATGATCTGGTCTTCCACGTCGGTGCTTGTGGATTTGTCCAGGACAAACACCACATCGGTGGAAAGCACTTCCTGTGCAGACGGCAGGGACAGTGTCACGCTGGACACATAGCTGCTGTCCAGGTTGGTTGCTTCCTTGGACTTGGAAATCTGCCAGTCCGCCTCATC
>JALEHL010000062.1 GCA_022770665.1 Bacillota bacterium | reverse complement strand
ATATCAGAGTAAAAAAGCATATGAGATGCTTGTAGAAAATCTATTGAAAAATTTCTCGGAAAACTTTTAAAAAAGGGCTTGACAAAATAAATTTAGCAAAAAAACGTACAATGTACCTGACGGGACGGTAAAAAGGTGATATTATGGTAGCGTGCTTTCCTGGCACATGTTTCATACTCCCTTTTGCCACTGTCTCACAGGTGAAAGGGAGTGTTTTAGACTAATTGCAATACACGAAGAAGCGCACGCACAGCGCGACGTTTCATTTTTTCCCGGGCGGGGAGATCCGCTTCCCACCCTCCTTTCCGAGAATCTTGGAAGGCATAGAGAACGAATATGAGAATTTATCTTGACAATATAGGGCGCTATATCGTATACTATAAATAAGAAAAAATCTATGGAGAAATTCAATGACAGAAAAGTATCTTGCACAGAAGAAGTATTTAAAAGAGAATATCAGGGAGCTGCGAGTGAAACTGAATAAAAATACTGATGCAGATATCATAGAATATCTTGAAGGAGTCGACAACAAGCAGGGCCTTGTAAAGATGCTTCTGCGAAGATGGATGCGGGAAGGCTTTAGCAGAAATGATAAAAATGATATAGAACTATGAACTGGAAAAGATAAGTACAATGATTGAAAGATAAAGATTAGGGAGGAAACGAGATGAAGAAGATTATGACTATGCTCATCACGTTAGCTATGGTGATGTCTATGGCAGTACCTGCATTTGCAGATGATGCGTCTGCAGATACCGACGTTGAGACGCCGGTTGCACCTGCACCAGCAGAGCTGACAAAATCACAAGTCAAAGCGATCACGCCGAAGAATGTGAAAGCGGCAAGCTACAGCTACACCAAGACCAAGGTGACTTGGGATAAGATCGAAGGACTGGATGGCTACAAGGTTTACAGAGCCACCAAGAAGAGTGGCAAGTACAGCCTGGTAAAAACGACGACCAGTGCCAACACGACCAGCTATATCAACACCGACAGAACCACTGCGGCAGTAGATTTGAACAAATTCACTACTACTGGTGCAAATGTAAAAAATTGGGGAAAGGTTACTTTCGCAAAATAAAGAAATCCAATAATGATTATGGAAATTTAGTATATAAGAAAAGATATTTTTCTTTATAAGGCAATGATTAGGATATAATCAGATAGGAGATTAGCGATGAAAGGAATTACAACAAAAATACTCCTGATAATTTTGTTGATACTATGCATTGTTGGAATATATAATCTCTTGGGAGAGAACACGGAGGAATCGCCTGCCGAAAAGGGATACAATATTACGAAAATCAGAGAAAATCTGGAAGAATCAAAGATTCAGGGCGAAAATATCATAAACACTATTTTCGCAAGGATTTCCAACAAAAATCAATTAATCTATTCCATTTCAAAGGAAGATGCTGTAAAAGAAAAGTTTCGACAATTAAACCTTTCATCAGATACCTACTATTCTGACGCTGAAGAAATTATGGATAATACTGATCCGGAAGTTCTTTTACAGTATATCGAAAATCAATGTGAAAAGGCAGTCTCCGCGTTGAGTGATTTGAAGACCCGAGAAGCTAGTTATACATGTGATGAAAAAGACGAACAGGGTAATACGGATATTATGAAAATCTATGATTTGGGAGATGGAACCGAAATCGTTTTGCAGGAAACAGATTGTGCAGATGATTCTTCTAAAAGCAATCGAAGTTATACGGTAAGCTATGCAATTGTGGTGGGTGGAACTATGCAGGGCAAATTTTCCGTAACGAATCACTACATCATAGATAAGAAACAAATCACATTAAAGAGTGCGGAAGTAAAGGAATATAACGGAAATGGCCCTTTGACTGTAGAATTGCGAGATAAAGCCTGGAAATCTTCACAGAAAAAAGCTTCGCGGACGAGAGAGGAAGTTTATGCAGGTGCAGCCTTTTATCTGACCTGTTCAAAAGATGCAGTCGTAGGAAAAGATCCGGCATCTGTAGAAAATAAAAGTAGTGCTGTTTTCTGGAATGAGAACAGAACCAGACTATATAAAATCTATGCGGCGATAAGAGTAAAAGATACCAATGAGGACTATATTTCTGCAGAAACATACAGTCAGCTGAGAAGTTTAAAATAAAATGTGTCTGTGAAAATTTCTCTGCATTCATAAAATTTACACTTCTATAAAGTTAAAAGCTAGCCGTTCCCAAATAAGAAAAAGCTGTTTGGCATATTGTCAGACAGCTTTTTTATTGAATGAATAGCTTCTGATTCGGAGCATTGCAAGAGGAATGGAGAAAGGGATGGCTCTTGAGAAAAATAATATTACTTTGCGCCGGGTGAAGGCTGTACCCTTCACCCGGAGGTCAGGGCTGCAAACCACAGCCCTAATAAAAAGGAAACTTCACGAAGTTTTTTATCTATCTGACCACTTTTGGTTGCTCATTATTGTTTTAGCTACTGACTTTTGTTCCCGAACTGCTTTGTGCCGTTGTCCGTAAGCAGTACATTTTGCTCACTTGCTTTGTCCATTTGATTCCAGTATACTACCAGTAACAAACTGGTATCGAGGTGAATAAAAAAAGCACCACGAACGATTTCTTGTTTTGCCACCTGATCTCGTATCGTGATGCTTCCACAAAGCATGATTATCGTATCACAATACAAGCTAAGATTCAATAGTAAATCCGGTGTTTTTTGTCAGGAGCAGTGAATCTTCTTTCTGTCCGGCCTGTGGAGGGGCTCTTCGAAGCCGTGACAGGCGCAGAAGAAAGGTGCTTCTCAAAGATGGACAGTGCATTGTTCTTTCCATCCGGCGTCTGCGCTGCAAAGATTGCGGAAAAATTCATGCGGAACTTCCAGATCTGGTGCAGCCTTTCAAACATTACGCCAGCCGTGTGATCCAGAAAGTCCTTGACGGCCACAGCGAAGGCTGTTCTGCAGAGGATTCCACGATTCGTCGCTGGCTCCGTGAATTTGAAAACAGTCGCAGCCACATGGACGCAGCACTTTCTGCCCTGCAGACGATTTACCGGAGAAAGTCGGAAAACCTGCTTTCCCCTGTTTCACTGCTCCACCAAATACAACTGCACCGACCACTGGGTTGGTATCCTTTTGTCACCCGAATACTTGTGAATCACGGACTTGCGGCCTACACCCGGTTTGCCTTTTGTCCGGACGGAGCACATGGTAAGATTGCCGTAACACAAAATCAAGGAGGAAATCTGCCATGAAAAAAGCAATTAGCCCGGACGAAACCGCAGCAATTCGCATGCAGTTAATCACACCGCTGCTGGAACCATCACTGGATCCGCAGAGTATCATCGAACGGAAGAAGGAAATCTGTAACCGTGAGGGAATCTCCTACCGTACCGTCAGCAGATACCTTTCTGCCTATCAGGCAGAAGGTTTTGAAGGCCTGAAGCCAAAGGTTTCCTATCACCAAAAGGAATCCCGTCTTCCGGAAGATTTTCCACAGCTTCTGGAAGAAGCGATCATTCTTCGCAGGGAGTGCCCAAGCCGAAGTGTCAATGACATTATCCGTATTCTGGAATTAGAAGACCGTATCGAGCCCGGAAGCCTGTCCCGTTCCACTCTGCAGCGCCATATGCAGAGCAGAGGTTATGGAACGAAACAGATGAAACAGTATGTAAAAACGGGAGCCGCTTCCCGCAGGTTTCAGAAGCAGCACCGATGTGAACTCTATCAGGGTGATATTAAATACGGTCCCTATCTTCCCATTGGAAAAGATGGCGCGGCGAAACAGGTATATCTTTCTGTTTTCATTGATGACGCCACCCGGTATATTGTCGCGGCAAAGTTCTATGAGAACCAGAAGGTCGACATCATAGAAGATACCCTGCGCATGGCTATCATGCAATATGGAAAGCCGGATGCGATCTATGTGGACAACGGAAAGCAATACCGATCGGAATGGCTGACAAAGGCATGCAACCGTCTTGACATTCGTCTGCTCCATGCGAAACCTTACCATCCGGAAGGGAAAGGCAAGGTGGAAGCGTTCAACCGAAGAGTGGACTCCTTCCTTTCCGAGGTAGCACTGGAAAAGCCGAAAACGCTGGAAGAACTCAACCATCTGCTGGATGTATGGATTGAAGAAAACTATCACAAAAGCATCCACTATTCCCTGAATGGTGTTTCTCCGCAGACCGCCTTCCGTGCGGACAAGAGACCGCTTTCCTTCCTGCCCGCAGAACGAGTTCGTGAGGCTTTTCTGCACACGACAGAACGCGAAGTAGACAAGACCGGATGTCTGAGCTTCCAGGGAAAGCGCTATGAAGTCGGCATGCAGTACGCAGGGCAGAAGGTCGAAGTTCTATACGATCCCGCCTGGACCGAGGAAATCGAAATCCACCGGAAAGGACAGACACCTTTGCGTGCAAAAGTTCTTACCATTGGTGAGAACTGCGGCATGCGCGAAGAACTGCCGGGACAACTGCAGATGCTGACCGCAGATGGATCCCGCCTGCTGCAGGGTCTGAACAGGCAGAATATCACCAACCGGACACGGACCGCAGTAGCAACCACATTCCGCAGGGATCACAAGGGTGGTGAGGAACATGTATGAAGAATTCTTCGGTATGAAGCAGACACCCTTTATGAGCAGCATTCCAACAGACTGCCTGTACCTTTCCAGCATGCTGGATGAAACACTGGGAAGACTGGAATTTGCAGCTGAAAAGCAGTTGTTTGCGATTGTCACTGCAGATGTGGGCTGCGGAAAGACCACCGCGCTGCGAAGGTTTGTTTCCGAGTTGGATACAGACCGATAT
>JALEHL010000041.1 GCA_022770665.1 Bacillota bacterium | reverse complement strand
TGATGCTGGATTGCCGGGCATGGGAACGGGAAAACTTCTTTCCAACGGGCAGATAAAAAAACTCATTGCCACTCATGTGGGATTGAATCCGGAGGTGGCAGAAAGAATGAATACAACGGATCCTGAAAGGAAACTGGAGTGTGAACTGATTCCGCAGGGTACGTTCGCGGAGGAAATCCGAGCCGGAGGCGCAGGGCTGGGCGGTGTACTGACACCAACCGGAATCGGTACAATTGTTGCCGAAAATAAACCGATTATCACAGTAGATGGGAAAGAGTATCTGCTGGAGAAGCCGCTGAAGGCTGACTTTGCACTGATCCGGGGCTCCGAGGTGGATACTTTCGGTAATATTATATATCATGGAACGACGCAGACGTTCAACCCTATGATGGCAATGGCTGCAGATTACGTAATCTGTGGTGCTGAAAAAATTGTAGAGGTCGGAGAACTGAATCCGGACCATGTTGTGACGTCAGGTATATTAGTGGATGCAGTAGTAGGAGGTGCACCGGAATGGAAGAACTGAAAACAAGAATTGCGAAAAGAGCTGCAAAGGAATTAAATGACGGTGATGTTGTCAATCTGGGTATTGGTTTGCCTACACTCGTAGCAAACAATCTTCCGGAAGGAATCAGCATCATTCTCCAGTCGGAAAATGGAATCATGGGAATGGGAGAAAAGAAGGATGAAACCGATCCGAATATTGTAAATGCAGGAGCACAGCCTGTTTCCATACTGCCGGGAGGCCAGTTCTTCGACAGTGCCACATCGTTTGCTCTTATTCGTGGAGGCCATGTAGATGCAACGATTCTGGGTGCACTTCAGGTAGACGAACATGGAAATTTATCAAACTGGATTATTCCTGGGAAAATGGTACCCGGAATGGGCGGCGCAATGGATCTGGTGACCGGAGCGAAAAAAGTGATTGTAGCAATGCTGCATACGCAAAAAGGAGCTCCAAAAATTCTGAAAGAGTGTACGCTCCCGTATACTGCGCTGCATTGTGTGGACATGATTATCACAGAAATGGGAGTTATGAGGGTAACGGAAAAAGGGATTGTTCTGGATGAAATTCATTCTGACTATTCGGTGGAAGACGTACAGAATGCGACAGGCTGCAATCTGATTATCTCAGAACATTTATCGCCGATGCAATGAAGTGAATGAACAGGTTTCCTTCGCTCAATATGAAAAGAGGCTGTACGTGCTCTGCATGACAGCCTCTTACGATACAATTTATGATTGAGATTGGCAGAAGTATAAACCGTTACAAGGTGTCTGCCTTTTTCTCACTGCCTGACTTCAGCTTGCGGCTGAAGGCAATATCTGCGATCAGGTCGAAGACGCCGCTGGCAAGCAGACCGGCGCCCAACATAACCAGAAGAATTTTCATCGTGGAGAATGGGTTGACCATGACGATGATGCCGAAGATGGTAATCACGAGCGAGACAATCATGACACCTTTCTGGTAGCCGAAACCGAATTTCTTCAGATTCAGCACGTTCTGGATGCCCTCAATCCCCTTGAAGGTGATCATAAATCCCAGAACGAACGGAACCAGCAGAACGAACATGGTACTCTTCATCAGCACGAACAATCCCAGAAGGATCAGGCTGATGCCGATGGCGAAACCGTTGGTATCCTCTACGATGCGAGTCTCTACCCGGGTCACCAGGTAGGAAATCAGCTTCACTACACCGAACAGGATGGCAGAAGCCGCCAGGATATAGCAGAAAGCATCTTCCACCAGGCCCGGCTTCAGAATCAGAGCCAGTCCCATGATAATGTAAATCAGGGACGAAATGAATTTCGAAATATTTTTATTTTTCATATTTTACGCCTCTTTTCATACAATTGCAGTCAGCCGTGGAAATCTCAGCTGAAATAGCGGAATACCCCTTTCACTTTCCCGAGAATCCGGACATCTTTCACAAGGATCGGACTCATCGTACGGTTTTCCGGCTGAAGGCGGATATGATCTCCCTCATGATAGAAGGTTTTCACCGTCGCTTCGCTTTCAAAACCGTCGATCATCGCGACGACGATTTCCCCGTCATGGGCTGTCTCCTGCTGCTGTACCAGGATCAGATCGCCGTCCATGATGCCGGCTTCAATCATGCTCTCTCCCCGGACACGCAGCATGAAACTGGTTCCTCCTGCGGCGTACTGTGCAGGGATCGGAAAGGTATCTTCAATGTTCTGTTCCGCCAGGATCGGTGTGCCGGCAGCAACCCGTCCGATAATCGGAATTTCGACGACATCTGTCCGTTCAGCCGTATCCGGGCCGGCGGCAGGGGAGATGGCCTTTTTCCGGTCTGCGTGGGGATCTACCACCATCAGCGCACGGGGCTTGGACGGATCCTTCACCAGATAGCCCTGCCTTACCAGGCTCTCGATATCCTTATGGGCAGTGGAGGTAGATTTAATACCGACCGCTGCGCAGATCTCCCGCACCGTAGGGGGGTAGCCCTTGGTCCGGATCTCTTCCTTCATGTAATTCAGAATTCTCTGTTCCCGTTCTTTCAGTTTATCCGTCATTGTCCGTCTCCCTTTCCCTTGATTTGAAAAAGCAGCGTTCACAGGGAACGCTGCCACCATAAACTATATTGATTTTATCATAAGACGAACAAAAAGTAAACACCTGTTCCGCGTTTTATTCCTGTTCGGTTTCCGGCAGAGCTTCCGGTGCAGATGGATCCTCCGATTCGAGAATCGACATGAACTCGTCACCGGTAATGGTTTCCTTCTCGTAGAGGAAAGATGCCAGTTGATCCAGCTTTTTCCGGTTGTCCCGCAGGATGCCCAGCGCTTTTTCATACTGCCTGCTGACCATGTCAACCACCATCCGGTCAATATCCGCCTGTGTCTGCGGGGAACAGGCCAGGGAAGAGTCTCCGCCCAGATACTGGTTGTTCACCGTTTCCATCGCGACCATGCCGAAATCCTCACTCATGCCGTAGCGGGTGATCATCGCCCGGGCGATTTTCGTCGCCTGTTCGATATCATTGGAAGCACCGGTGGTGATGGAGCCGAAGACCAGCGCCTCTGCCGCACGTCCGCCGGTAAAGGTTGCAATCTTGTTCTCCAGTTCTTCCTTCGACATCAGATAGTGATTGCCTTCTTCCACCTGCATCGTATAACCCAGCGCGCCGGACGTGCGGGGCACGATGGTGATCTTCTGCACCGGTGCGGAATGAGACTGGCAGGCCGCCACCAGCGCATGGCCGATCTCGTGGTATGCAACGACTTTTTTCTCTTCCAGCGTAAGAATCGCGTTCTTTTTCTGGTAGCCGGCGATGACCACTTCGATGCTTTCTTCCAGATCAGCCTGTGTCACTTCTTTCCGGCCGTCCCGAACAGCACGCAGTGCAGCCTCATTGACGATATTGGCAAGTTCTGCGCCGGAAGCGCCGGAGGCCATTCTGGCGATCGCATTGTAATCCACACCGTCTGCCACTTTCACTTTTCTGGCATGAACCTTCAGGATATCCTCCCGGCCCTTCAGATCCGGAAGCTCTACCGGAACACGGCGGTCGAACCGGCCCGGCCGAAGCAGCGCAGGATCCAGGGATTCCGGACGGTTGGTGGCTGCCAGAATGATGACACCGTTGTTGCCTTCAAACCCGTCCATTTCTGTCAGGAGCTGGTTCAGAGTCTGTTCCCGCTCGTCATTGCCGCCAAACTGGCCGTCCCGCTTCTTGCCGATGGCATCGATCTCATCGATGAAGACGATACACGGCGCTTTTTCCTTCGCCTGCTTGAACAGATCCCGGACTTTGGAAGCCCCCATGCCGACGAACATTTCCACGAATTCCGAACCGGAAATCGAGAAGAACGGAACGCTGGCTTCGCCTGCCACTGCTTTTGCCAGCATGGTTTTGCCGGTGCCCGGAGGCCCGACCAGCAAAATCCCCTTCGGCATGGAAGCGCCGATCTCTGTATATTTTGTCGGATCGTGAAGGTATTCGACGATCTCCGAAAGGTTCTCCTTCGCTTCGTCCTCTCCGGCCACATCGTCAAAATGGATGCCTTCGGTGGACTGCACATAGATCTTGGCATTGCTCTTTCCCATTCCGAACATCATCGAATTGCCACCGCCGGCTTTTTCCATCAGTTTCTTTGACATATACTGGCCGATTGCGATGAAGATTACAAACGGAAGGATCCAGCTCAGCAGGCTCAGAAGCGGGCTGACGGTGGTATCCACCACTTCCTGCGAAAACTTCGCACCGGATTCCCGGAGCATGGTGACCAGGTTCGGATCATCCATTTTTCCTGTTTTATAGATGGTCTCGCCATCTTTGCTGGTAAAGTAGATCTCCTGATCCTGAACCTGCACTTCACTGATCTGGTGGCGCTCCGCCATGGTCATGAATTTTCCGTAGTCCACTTCTGTGACGGAAGGCTTTGTCATCATTGGCATGAGCAGCATATTAAACAGCAGAACGATGATCAGAACAATGAAATAGTAGTAAATCAGGGGTTTTTTCGATGGTTTTACTTCTTTCACGGACAGCCTCCTTTTTCTGCATCTTCCAGATCGGACAGATGACTCAATTCAATGCTATTATAATCCCATCAGATGGACGATCTGCTTTGCCTTCGCCCTGTTGTCTGTTTCCTCATTCATCACGGTTTCCAGCAGAACCCCTGCGATTGCATAGGTGTAGAACTGAATCGTAAAATCTGCATTCTCCGGTAAAACGGATTCACCGAACTTTCCGCCCTGGTACATGGCAGTCAGCCAGGTCCGGATGGAACTGATGATCAGACTGCTGATCTGATACCGTTTCTGAGAGTCGAGGATCTTCCGTGCGATATAGCGGTTTTCATGTGCTGCAGCGAGAAAGGCACAGAGCGCATCCTCCATATTATTTTCCTGAAGACTCTGCTTCAGCATATTTTCTGTCAGACGGTGCATGGACCATTCGATCACGTCCAGCAGGTCCTGATAATGATAGTAAAAGGTTTGCCTTGTAATCCCGCATGCCTCCGCCACATCTTTTACGGTTACCTTGTCTACATTCTTTTTTGCGATCAGGTCTGCATAGGCCTGCGCGATTACGAGCTTTGTATTTGTTGCCATTTTCTGTCTCCCTTTGTATCTAGTCTTTCGAAAAATCTTTCTCCAAAACAGATTCGCTGCGTTTTCCCTTTGTCAAAAGATTTTTACAGTGTATAAGGTAACACAGGAATATGAAGTTTCTGTGGGAATTTCGAGGAAAAAAAAGCATGAAAAGCAAAGAATTGATTCCGCCTTTTTTTACAGTGAAAACCTCTTGACACAGCGCTCTGGAAATGATATAGTATTCAAGTAACGAAGAAGAAGTCATCCGCTTCTCACCTGTGGGGTCTGCGTCACCGTCACAGGTTGATATGTTGTGAATTACGCACAAAGTGCGTGGAAATGCGGATATCTTCGGATGTCCGCAGTTTTTATTTCAGGAAGCATGCAGGAGTGAGACCCTGCAGCGAATCTTTAGGAGGTGTACGGCCATTAGCAAGGAAAATCTCATTAACGAAGAAATTCGTGACAAGGAAGTAAGAGTGATTGACACAGACGGTACGATGCTGGGTGTAATGCCGACAGAGCAGGCTTTGGAACTGGCAGCAGAGAAGAAGCTGGACCTGGTAAACATTTCACCAAATGCCAGACCGGCAGTTTGCAAAATTCTGGACTATGGGAAATACCGCTACGAACTTCAGAAAAAGGAAAAAGAAGCTCGCAAGAAACAGAAAACAACCCAGGTCAAGGAAATCAGATTAAGCACCTTCATCGAGGAACACGATGTGAAAGTAAAGGCAAACACTGCGTCAAAATTCCTTAAGGATGGCGACAAGGTTAAAGTAAGCCTGAGATTCAGGGGCAGAGAAAAAGACTACAAGGATACGGGAATGGCTGTGATGCAGTCTTTCGCCGAGATGGTATCCGAAGTCGGCGTGGTGGAGAAGAAACCTGTCTTTGAAGGCAGGAGCCTGACCATGGTTCTCGGCCCGAAACCCGACAAATAAGTTACAACTCAACCATTTTATATAGGAGGAAAAATCATCATGGCAAAGAATAAGATGAAGTCCCACAGAGGAGCTTGCAAGAGACTGAAATTAACCGGTTCCGGTAAGGTTAAGAGAAATAAGGCATACAAGAGCCACATTCTTACTAAGAAATCCGCTAAGAGAAAAAGAGGCTTGAGAAAAGCTACTACTTTAACCAGCGCAGATCTGAAGAGAATGCTGCGTTCCATGGCAAAATAGTTTTAGGGAGGTAAGAAATCATGGCAAGAGTAAAAAAAGGTTTAAATGCACATAAGAGACATAAGAAGATTCTGAAGATGGCGAAAGGCTTCTACGGTGCCAAGAGCAAGACGTTCAAGGCAGCAAATCCGGCTGTAATGCGTTCCCTGCGTTCTGCATACGCCGGCAGAAAGCTGAAGAAGAGACAGTACAGACAGATGTGGATCGCAAGAATCAATGCGGCAGCAAGAATGAACGGTATCAGCTACAGCCAGCTGATGAACGGTCTGAAGAAATCCGGTATCGAAATCAACAGAAAGATGCTGTCCGAGATGGCAATTCATGATCCGGCAGATTTCGCTCAGCTGTGTGACACTGCAAAGAAAGCAGCAAAATAAGAATCATAGATACAAGTCATATGAAACCCCTGTCAGGCAGTGCCGACAGGGGTTTTCTACTGAAAAAAAGAGGGCTGCGCCTGCTGCGTCAGCCCTCTGATGTCATTTTTATGCGGATTTTGCAGAATGTTTACGCCTGATTCTGTTTGGCGACCAGCTCGGAAGCACCGTACATTTCACGTAGCTTCGGCTTTTCGATTTTGCCTGTCGGGTTGCGCGGCACATCGGCGAAGATGATGCGGCGAGGCCGTTTATAGCGAGGAAGCTGACGACAGAACTCGTTGATTTCCTCTTCAGTGCATTCTGCACCTTCTTCTGTTTCAATGATGGCAGCGACGATTTCGCCCAGACGCTCGTCTGCTAGGCCGATGACAGCGACATCTTTTATTTTCGGATAAGCGCTGAGATAGTCCTCAATCTGAACCGGATAGATATTTTCACCACCGGAAATGATGACGTCCTTTCGGCGGTCAACCAGCCAGATGAAGCTATCTTCATCTTTCTTCGCCATATCTCCGGTCAGAAGCCATTCGTTATGGTCTCCGCGGAGCACAGATGCAGTTGCTTCCGGATCGTTATAATAGCAGGTCATGACGCCAGGCCCTTTGACAGCCAGTTCACCGACTTCGCCGTCCGGCACATCTTCGAAGTTCGCATCTACGATCCGGACCTCCCAGCCGTAGCCTGGCACACCGATCGCGCCGACTTTATGCACATTCTCCACGCCCAGATGCACACAGCCCGGTCCGATGGATTCGGACAGTCCGTAATTGGTATCGTACTGATGGTTCGGGAAGTAGGAAAGCCAGCGGTGGATCAGGCTCTGCGGAACCGGCTGCGCGCCGATGTGCATGAGTCGCCACTGCGAAAGCTCATAGTCGGAAAGTTTCAGCCGGCCGCTGTCCAATGCGGACAGAATATCCTGCGCCCATGGAACCAGCAGCCAGACGATGGTGCATTTTTCCCGGGAAATGGTTTCCAGAATCGTTTCCGGTTTCGTGCCTTTCAGCAGGATCGCCTTGCTTCCGGAGATCAGGCTGCCGAACCAGTGCATTTTGGCGCCGGTATGGTACAGCGGCGGAATGCAGAGGAACACATCGTCCTTCGTCTGGCCGTGGTGCATCTGCTCGACACGGCAGGAGTGCATCAGACTTTCGTGATTATGTAAGATCGCTTTCGGAAACCCGGTGGTTCCGGAAGAAAAGTAGATCGCCGCATCATCCTGGTCGGTCAGGCTCACATCCGGTTTCCGGCTGGAGCAGTTGGAAGCAGCGCTGCTGTAATCTTCTGCGAAAGACGGACAGCTGTCTCCGACGAAGAAGAGCAGCCGATCCTTGCCGACTTCTTCGCTGATCGGTTCCATCCGGCCGATAAATTCCGGACCGAATACCAGCACGTTGACGTCAGCCTTATCCAGGCAGTACTGGATCTCTTCGGAAGTATAGCGGAAATTGAGAGGGACAGCCAGTGCACCAGCCTTCAGAATCCCGAAATAAATCGGAAGCCATTCGAGACAGTTCATCAGAAGAATGGCAACTTTGTCTCCTTTCTTCACACCGCTGGAAAGCAGCAGATTTGCAAACCGGTTTGCCTTTTCATCGAAGACATGCCAGGTGATTTCATTTCTATAGTAGGACGGAGAAGTGGACTCGATCAGTTCATATTCCCTCCAGGTCACTCTCCGGGATTCTTTTCTCTCCGGATTCACTTCCACGAGGCAGACGTCATCTCCGAATTCACGTGCATTTCGCTCTAAAAGATCTGTAATAGGCATGGTTGGTTCTATCTCCTTTTATTCAATATATTACAGTACATCAAATAATACTGTACCCCATCTCAGGACGAATGTCAAATGATTTTCCTAATTTTCTGAAAATTCTAAAAAACAATGGATTCTCTTGTTTACAAGGCAATGGGAACCGTGGTAGAATAAAGGGAAATCAAACAACTGAATCAAAATATATAAAGAGGTGCAGAAGATGAAAGAACTGATGCTTGGTAATGCAGCAGTCGCCAGAGGTCTTTACGAGGCAGGCTGCCAGGTGGTTTCCAGTTATCCGGGAACGCCAAGTACCGAAATCACAGAAGAATGTGCGAAATTTAATGAAATATACTGCGAATGGGCACCGAATGAAAAGGTTGCAGTGGAAGTGGCATTTGGCGCATCCCTGGCGGGAAAGCGCTGCTTCGCGGCAATGAAGCATGTGGGACTCAACGTCGCGGCAGATCCGCTGTTTACACTGTCTTATACGGGTGTCAGGGGCGGACTGGTCATTGGGGTGGCGGATGATCCGGCGATGCATTCCTCCCAGAACGAGCAGGACTCCCGGCATTATGCGAAGGCAGCGAAGCTGCCGATGCTGGAGCCTTCCGATTCCGCAGAGTGTCTGGCTTATGCAAAGCTGGCGATGGAACTGTCAGAGCAGTATGATACACCGGTGCTGCTGAAGCTTTGCACCCGGGTATCTCACTCTCAGAGTGTAGTGGAGACTGGCCCCCGGATTGTGCCGGAACCGGTGCCTTATGAAAAAAACGTGCAGAAAAATGTAATGCTGCCGGCCTGCGCACGGATCAGACATCCCCTGGTCGAACAGAGAATGGCCGATCTTGCGGATTTTGCGGAGAAGACAGAACTGAACCGGGTGGAGATGGGCAGCACGAAACTGGGTATCATCTGCGACTCGACCAGCTACCAGTATGCGAAGGAAGCGCTGGGGGAGGATGCATCCATTCTGAAACTGGGCATGATCTGGCCTATGCCGGAGAAAAAAATCCGGGAGTTTGCCGCGAAGGTGGAACGGCTGATCGTGATTGAGGAACTGGATCCGTTTATCGAAGAATACTGCAGGATGCTGGGTCTTGCGGTGGAGGGAAAATCGATTTTCCCGATCCTCGGAGAATTCAGCCAGAATCTCGTGGCAGAAAAGCTAGGACGCCCTGTAAACGCAGGAAGAAAGCTGGAGGAGCCGGTACCGGAACGTCCGCCGGTCATGTGCCCGGGATGTCCGCACCGTGGGCTGTTCCATACGCTTGCGAAGAACAAATGCATTGTAATGGGTGATATCGGCTGCTATACCCTGGGCGCTTCGGCCCCGCTGTCTTCCATTGACAGCTGCCTGTGCATGGGTGCTTCCGTCAGCTCGATCCACGGTTTCAATAAAGCAATGGGCCCTGAGGGGGAGAAAAAGACTGTGGCGGTGATCGGCGACTCCACGTTTATGCATTCCGGCATGACCGGCCTGGCAAATATTGCGTACAATCAGTCAAACTCCACGGTGATTATTCTGGATAATTCCATCACGGGAATGACGGGCCACCAGCAGAACCCGACCACCGGATACAATATCAAGGGGGAACCTGCCGGCAAGGTGGATCTGGAAGCACTGTGCCGTGCGATGGGAATCCGCCGGGTGGCTGTCGTGGATCCGTATGATCTGGCTGCCTGTGACCGTGTGGTAAAAGAGGAGCTGGCGGCAGAAGAGCCTTCCGTGATTATCAGCCGGCGTCCATGCGTTCTGTTGAAATATGTCAAGCCGGAGCCGGCACTGCGGATCAGCCCGGAGAAATGTATCGGATGCAGATCCTGCATGCAGATCGGATGCCCGGCCATCAGTTTCCGCGATGGAAAAGCGGTCATTGACCACACGACCTGTGTGGGATGCGGCGTATGCCAGCAGCTTTGTCCGGTGGAAGCCATTCAGAGACCGGAAGCGGAAAAGGAAGAAGGAGGCAGCAGAAAATGAGAGAAACGACCAATGTAATGATTGTCGGCGTCGGCGGACAGGGAACACTGCTGGCCAGCAAGACGCTGGGAAAACTGCTGGTTTCCGAAGGATACGATGTAAAAGTATCGGAAGTGCACGGCATGAGCCAGCGGGGCGGCAGTGTAGTCACTTATGTCAGATTTGGTGAAAAAGTCTATTCGCCGATCATTGATAAAGGAGGGGCGGATTATATCCTTTCCTTCGAGAAGCTGGAAGCGGCCAGATGGCTGGAGTATCTGAAACCGGACGGGCAGATCATCACCAATCTCCATGAAACGGAGCCGATGCCGGTGATCACCGGCGCGATGAAGTATCCGGAAAACCTCGTTGAAAAAATGGAGGCGCTGGGTGCGAAGGTAGATGCGATCGACGCGCTGAAACTGGCAGAAGAGGCCGGAAACTCCAAGGCAGTGAATCTTGTGCTGATGGGAAGGCTGTCCCGCTACTTTGACAGTCTGGGCATCGATGAGGCTGCATGGATCAGGGCGATCGAAGCCTGCGTGCCGCCGAAATTCCTGGAACTGAACAAAAAAGCCTTTGCACTGGGAAGAAAATAACCGTCTAAACCGGAGAACCGGAGACCCGGCAGGACAGACACGATGCGATGGCGGATTTTACTGAAACTGTCTGCATTATAAATTTTGCATAATAAGATGAGAAGAAAGGAAACGAGAACAGTGACCAAGTATTACCAACCGGAAATTGAATGTGCAAGCCGGGACCAGATCCTGGCATGGCAGAATGAACGCCTGGTGAAGCAGGTGCAGCACGTATGGGATAGCGTGCCGTATTACAGAAAGAAGATGGAAGAGAAGGGGCTGACGCCTGCAGACATTCAGTCTGTAGAGGATCTGCACAAGCTCCCGTTCCTGACCAAGGATGACCTGAGAGAATGCTATCCGTACGGACTTCTGGCGAAACCTCTGAAGGACTGTGTGCGGATCCACTCCACCAGCGGCACTACCGGCAAGCGTGTGGTGGCTTTCTATACGCAGCATGATATCGACCTCTGGGAAGACTGCTGCGCCAGAGCGATCGTGGCTGCAGGCGGCACCAGTGAGGATGTATGCCAGGTGAGCTACGGATTCGGGCTTTTCACCGGCGGTGCAGGACTGAACGGCGGCTCTCATAAAGTCGGCTGCCTGACGCTGCCGATGTCTTCCGGAAACACCGACCGTCAGCTCCAGTTCATGTGTGATCTGGGTGCTACGATTCTCTGCTGTACGCCGTCTTACGCAGCGTATCTGGGGGAGACTGCCAGTGAGCGAGGCCTTCGGGATCAGCTGAAGCTGAAAGCCGGCATCTTTGGTGCAGAAGCATGGACGGAGGAGATGCGCCGTGACATTCAGGATAAACTGGGTCTGAAAGCCTATGATATCTATGGCCTGACGGAAATTTCCGGTCCGGGTGTTGCTTTCGAATGTGAGGAGCAGACCGGCATGCATATCAACGAGGATCACTTCATCGCAGAGATCATCGACCCGGATACCGGCGAAGTGCTGCCGGAAGGGGAGAAGGGAGAACTGGTATTTACCAGCATCACCAAAGAAGCGTTCCCGCTGATCCGGTACAGAACCAGAGACATCTGTGTGCTGTCCAGAAAGAAATGCTCCTGCGGCAGAACGCATGTGAAGATGAGCAAGCCGATGGGACGCAGCGACGATATGCTGATCATCAAGGGAGTCAACGTGTTCCCGTCTCAGATCGAGACCGTTCTGCTGGAACAGGGCTTCCCGCCGAACTATCAGATTATCGTGGACCGTGTGAATAATACGGACACCTTCGACATCAATGTGGAAATGCCGCCGGAAATGTTCTCCGATACGGTTCGTGACGTAACTGCGAAGGAAAAAGAACTGGTTGCAGCACTGAAGGCAATGCTTGGCATTGTGGCTAAAGTGCATCTGATGGCGCCGAAGTCCATCGAACGTTCCGAAGGAAAAGCGGTTCGTGTGATCGATAAGAGAAAAATGTTTTAACGGGAGGAAGAAAAATGAGCATCAGACAAATATCCATTTTTGTGGAAAACCAGACCGGTCTCCTGTCTGAAGTGACCACCCTGCTGGCGGATCACGGCGTAAATCTCCGTGCGCTGTCCATCGCTGACACCAGCGAGTTCGGTATCCTTCGTATTATCGTGGAAGATGTGGATTCTGCTGCGGCGCTGCTGCGGGAAAAAGGATACACGTATACTGTAACGGAAGTGCTGGCCGTTTCCATGCGGGATGAAAAGGGTGGCCTGGCGGAGATCCTGAAAGTACTGGCAGAAGCCGGCATTGCGCTGGAATATGCCTATGCTTTTCTGCTGCAGAAGGTGGGCGAAGCCTGCCTGATCATCCGTGTACCGGACAATGCTGCTGCGGAAGAAGCATTGCAGGCTGCAGGTATCGGTATTGCTACCCAGGAAGAACTGTTCTGAATACAGCTTACAGCAGAAACGGGCGGACCCGGCAGGTCCGCCCGTTTTTTGAGTGTGTTTCTGTGTTAAAAATAGTTTCCTGTGAAAATTTCCGGTGCTTCATCGAACCGGATCTCCGCATGCAGCAGTCCGGCTGCATACGGCGCGATCTCGTATGGGCTGAACCAGATGGTCAGACTTTCCTCGCCGAGCGTCCAGGACGGCCGATAGGTCTCCGCCTCCTCGTCCCAGGCGAAGTAGTCCGAAAGCAGAGTATCAGGATCCGCATAGAAGGTGTCTTCTCCGTACTCTGCCAGCAGCTTTTCGATGACCAGTGTCTTCAGGGCCGGGATATCCGATACCACCTGATCCAGAGAAATGGCAGCGCCGGTCTTCACATCCAGGTTGAACCCCTCATAATAGCTGGTGGGATGAACGCCGCCGCAGTATTCATTCCATTCCAGCAGGTAGCTGAGCACCTGACCGTCTGCCCGACGGATTTCCGCGAAGACATTGGAGGAGTAAGGATAGAAGTCTTCCCGCTTGTAATCCTCCAACTCCAGGGCGCTCTGACCGAACTCCGCGACGCGATCAGTACTGTAGTCCATCAGCTTTTCTTTCTGCGTCTTCAGCGCCTCGTCCAGTGCCCCGAAATTCTTTCGCCCCTCTTCCTCCAGCTGCAGGTACTGGATCTCCCCCGTGGCCAGATCCTGATCAGGGACTGCATCCTGATCCCCGTATGACAGATGTTCGGTCTCCACGGTGAAAGACTGCGCTGACAGCTGATATCCGGAAGGTCCGGAACCGGAAGAATCCGAAGAATCGGAAACGCCCGAAGAGTCCGGAATTTCGGATTTTGTGCAGCCGGAAAGGGTCAGAGCCAGAGATATTATCAGAGACAGCGCCAGAAGAAAAGCCCAAAAAGGCCGACATTGTTTCATAACAAATCCCCCATTCTGCGGCGAATTTCACGTATTCGCCTGACTCCATTTTAAATGAAAGAAAAGGTCTGCGCAAGGCAAACCTCTTCTGTTTCGCATAGTTCATTGAACACGCCGATATGGAGACGGAACTGCTTCTTAGTAATTTTCGGCGTTCACTTCGAAATAGCTCTGAGGATGTGCGCATACCGGGCATACTTCCGGCGCCTTGGTGCCTACCACCAGGTGACCGCAGTTGCGGCACTCCCAGATCTTCACTTCGCTCTTTTCGAAAACTGCAGCGGTTTCCACATTTTTCAGCAGCGCGCGGTAACGTTCTTCATGGTGCTTTTCAATGGCAGCGACCATGCGGAACTTGGCGGCCAGCTCAGGGAAGCCTTCTTCTTCCGCAGTTTTTGCGAAGCCTTCGTACATGTCGGTCCATTCGTAGTTTTCGCCTGCGGCAGCAGCGGCCAGGTTGGCAGCCGTATCACCGATTCCGTTCAGTTCCTTGAACCACATCTTCGCGTGTTCTTTTTCGTTTTCCGCGGTCTTCAGGAAAAGTGCCGCGATCTGCTCGTAGCCTTCCTTCTTCGCTACGGATGCGAAATAAGTGTATTTGTTTCTGGCACCAGATTCACCGTCGAATGCGGCATGGAGGTTTTTCTCCGTCTGGGTGCCTGCATACTTATTAGCCGGGGCTTCCTCGATCAGTTCCAGCTTGTCGCCGGTGGCTTTGCAGAGCGGGCAGACCGGGGTCTCGCCATCTTTCACTTCGAACACTTCTCCACATACGATGCATTTGTACTTTTTCATTGCTTTTTCCTCCTTGTTTTCTTCTTCCTTCTCAAAATCCGTCCGCCCGATTTCTCCGGCGGCGGCTGGGGTAATATTGTATTCTTCACATGGCTTGCCTGCGTCCTGCGCATGACAGCGTCCGATACAGTCCATTCCATTGGAAACCGGGAGCAGATTCAAGGCAGTCTGCCGGCAGACCGGGCAGGCATCCAGCCGGGAAACGGGACGGCCCTCTTTTTCCTCGTCATAGACAAATCCGCAGATCTTACATTTGTAGATTGCTATTACATTAATCACCTCCATTTTCTTTTTTCTGACTGCATTCCGGGCAGATGCCTTCGAACAGAACCAGGTGACGCTGTACATGGAAGCCGGTTTCTTCTTCGACCTGTGTATCAATTTCCTCCCGGTAAGCCAGCGGAGCGTCAATCACCTTCCCGCAGCCTGTGCAAAACATATGATAATGACGATCGCGGCGGTAGTCATAGCAGTCAGCAGTGGGGAGATTCACCTGGGTGATCTCTCCGGCATCTTCCAGAACGCCAAGATTCCGGTATACGGTGCCGCGGCTGATTTTATCATCTTTTGCACGTACGTCCAGATAGATTTGGTCGGCAGTGGGATGATCGGCCCTGGCATTCACAGCATCCAGCACCAATTGCCGCTGCCTGGAATTTCTTTGCGTTTTCATCTTGCCAATTTCCTCTATACATAATAATAGGACTTAGTACTATTATTATATTCCGAAATCTGCCAAAAGTCAATAGGAAACACTGTGGACCTTTCGCTGCTTTTTTACATATATCTATTATAGAAATCAGAAAAGAAGGAGACGGAGATGAATATGTATTCAGATCGTTACGCAGCAGATTCGCTGGAACTGCACCTGTTTTTCGGGCGAATCATGAAAGAGCACGCGCTGTTTCTGAAAGCAGGATTTACCGGCGCCAACCCGGAGTTTTCTGCAGAGGCGGAGTGCTATAAGAGAGAGTTTGAAAAGCTGCTCTGCCAGGCGGTGCGGCTCAGCGTCGGTGTGGTGAGCCGTCAGGTTCTGGATTCAGGGGAAGTAGTGACGGAGTATACCTTGGAGGCAGAGAACCGGACGGAAGCATTTATATGCATTGCCATCGATCAGGGGATCACCCGCAGAGAAATGCAGCTGGCCGGAAGGGAAGAAATCGGGGAAGCCTGCTGCAGGGAGGGCAGGCAGCGACCGGAGGCCTGCGAGCGGCGCGTTTCATCGGAACTGTGCTGCCGGGTACACGGCCTGAACCAGCGGGCACTGGAACTGCTGGACGGACTCATCCAGTTTAAGGAAAGGATACTGGAGCGGGTTCTCTGTTGTGAAATGTTTACCGGTAACTATCCGCTGCTGATTGAGCACATCATCCGGGAGGCAAAGCTGTACCGCCGGTATGTGGAGATGCTGGAGAAGGACGGGTGCCTGACGCAGCAGTCCATGGCAGAGACAGAATGCTTCTGGAACCGGATCATGATGGAGCATGCCCTGTTCATCCGCGGACTGTTGGATCCGGCAGAGGGAGCATTGATCCAGAGCGCCAACGATTTTGCCAGGGACTACGGCCAGCTGCTGGAAGACTGCTGTGATGCTCAGGATCAAATCCTTTCGCCGCAGCCTCGCCGAGAGGCCATGGCCGGGAAAACCATGGCCGGAGAAACCATGCCGTGCGGCGATGTTTTGGGGGAAACCATACGGTTCCGGGATTTCAAAAAAGCCGGTGCAGAAGGTATTTTGCAATGTAAAATCCGCTCCGTGATCCTTCCCCTTCTGGCCGACCACGTGCTGCGCGAGGCGAACCACTACATCCGGCTGCTGCGGTAGGGCGGTGGCGGAATGCAGGCGTAGTGAGACCACAGGGAATCTAGCAGGCATAATGAGCCCGCTTCGAAACGTCTTCCCCGAAAAAAATGCCCTTCGGACAGGATTCCGGAGGGCTGAATCGGGTTCGTTCAAGTTCCAGAAAAAATGTCAGTAAAAAAGGACGCCAAACGGAAAACTTTTAAGTTGATTGGCGTCCCACCAGGTCAGTCTTCGCCGAAATTCGCTTCATTTTCTGCATTGCAGCTGTCATTTCATATCTATTTTCGTAGCAGGATATGGAAATAGTGACATATATTATATATAATTACAGAAAATATTTACAAATATGTATTTATAGAATATTTTTCCGTACATACCTAGATAATCTATACACGCCAAGTGCTCCCAAAATCATCATTTGGCGTCCTTTTCGCGTTGCGGAAACAATTGTCGGCCTCCGGGCAAGTCGAAAGTGCCGGCTTTCAGTCAAGTCGAAATCAAGAAATTTACATTCCTCCCAGACAATGATATAATGAAGCAAACCGGAGCGTCCGGCACGGCGCGGCGCACCGGGAAATGGAAATGAACATAAGATCATCAATAAGACCGAACGAGGAAACCAAATGAAACGAATCCAGATTATCGAAGACGACGAAGCGATCCGCACGGAGCTGAAAACCCTGCTGCGGGCCAACGGGTACCAGCCGGTGGACGAGCCGCCCTGCGATCTGATCCTGATGGACGTGAACCTGCCGGGCGAAAGCGGCTTTTCTCTCTGCCGGAAGCTGCGGCAGACCTCCGCCACACCGGTGATTTTCCTGACGGCGCGGGACACCCCGGAAGACGAGCTGCTGGCCTTCAGCGTGGGCGGCGACGACTTCATCCGCAAACCATACAATTCCGCAGTGCTGCTTGCACGAATCGGCCGCATGCTGAAAAACACCGCCGGTGACACCCTGAACGTCCGGGGGCTGACCCTGGACCTGCCGGGGATGAAAGCCATTTTCGACGGCCAGGCTGCAGAACTGACGAAAAACGAAGCCCGCATTCTCTGGTGCCTGATGCAGAAAGACCTCTGCACCCGGGACGAGCTCATCGAAGATCTGTGGACCAATGGCATGTACATCGACGGCAACACCCTGTACGTCAACATCGGCAGACTCCGGGAAAAGCTGGGCCAGATCGGCGCGGCGGATTTTGTGCGCACGGTGCGCGGCGTGGGGTACCGGCTATGAGTTTTCGGGAGTATCTCGGCACAAAATCCGTCCTCCTGTGCATGACGGGAATCGGAGGATTGTATCTTGCCATGGTGTTTTATTTTTGCGGGTTGTCCGCTTCTCTGATTGGGATCCTGCTGGCCAGCGGTCTGCTGTTGGCGGCAGTTTGCTTCGTAATGGGCTGGCGTCGAGCTGATCTGCGGCTTCGGAGACTGCGGAGCAGGCTGGATGCTTTGCCAGAAAAATACCTGATCGGGGAAACCATGGAACTGCCTGCAGATCCGCTGGAGCGGGAATACTACCTGATGATGAAGGAAATCTCCCGCTCAGCCATCGGAGCGGTGGAGCAGACTCGTGCAGAAAAGCAGGATTACTGCGAC
>JALEHL010000010.1 GCA_022770665.1 Bacillota bacterium | reverse complement strand
CCAGTGCATGGTCGATGTAACCGACGTGCCTGACGTAAAGGTCGGCGACGAAGTCATCATCATGGGTACCGACGGTAAGAACACCATTCTGGCAGACGATATCGCCAAAGCCACCGGCACCATCAACTACGAGATCTGCTGCGCATTCGGCCAGAGACTGCCAAAGGTGTATGTGAAATAAGATGTCTGGTTTCAGAAAAAACTAACAGAGGCTGTTGCAATGCAACAGCCTCTTATATTTGATTCTATAATCTGGTCTGATACTGTCCCATCATTTTCTTCTCTTTTTCACAGGAAACTCCTTTTTCAGTATATCATAAGCGTTCTGTTTATGGTAAAATATCTGTAATTATGAAAGCGAGGAGACGCACTATGGCATTTGGTTTTTTTAAAAAAGTACAGGCAGCTGATATTATTTTTCATAATGGGCATATCTATACCCATGACCCGGATTTCCCATGGGCAGACGCTGTAGCCTGCCAGGAGGGGAGAATTACAGCGGTCGGGGATTTCGAAGCCATGGAACAGATGCAGAATGAGGATACCAGGATTGTAGATCTGAACGGGAAATACCTGTTCCCGGGCTTCATTGATGTTCACAGGAGTCCGGTTCAGAAAGTATTTGCAGGACGCTTTCTCGATCTTTCGGATTGCCGGGATGCTGGCGAGATCTGCATGAGAATCTGCAGCTGGGCAGAAAGCCATGACGACGAAGTGATCTTCGGTTACGGATACCGGGAGGACATGGAGCCTTCGAAGGAGGATCTGGATGGATGCTGTGCCGATCGTCCGATTCTGCTCCTATGTACCGGCGGCCTTGGCTGTGCGGTGAACTCCGCGGCAGAAGCAATCATTACCGAAACTGCAGAGGAGGAATGTGTGGAAGTCGTCACTGTCAGCTATGTGCTGAATCTTCTTGTTCCTTTTAATTTCGAGGAAATCGAAGAGGCTGTGGCACAGGAAACTGAAGACCTCTGCGACAAAGGGATCACCACAGTGCTGAACCAGCAGACGCCGGATTATTTCGAAGGTCTTTATCAGGATTCCATGATCGGGTTATATAACGAAGGGAAGCTGAAGCAGCGTTTTTTCGGTTCCCTCTTTTTAAACCGGCCGCTCAATCCGCGGGGCCTTCTTCATACATTGATGCGTCGCAAGACAAACTGCAATGAAATGGGAGATATGATCCAGGCGAAAACGTTGAACTTGTATTTGGATGAGGCAAATTGTCCTATGGACTTTTCTCAGGATGCGCTGAACCAGATTCTTCTGGAAGTCTGCGACAAGGGCTTTGATCTGTTTATCGAAGCGATCGGCCAGCCGGATCTGGAAAAAACCTATCAGGCTCTTGAGCTTGTCAGAAACAAAGGCTATAAAAATCTGATCACCATCGCCTCAGACTGTCGTCTGCCGGAGGAAATGCGACAGTCGCTGCAGCATTGCGACGATGTTCTGGTCACCTGGGGCACCTGCCCTGACGCATCTCATCCGTCCGCTGGATCTGTACATTCTGTGGAAGAAGCCATCAGCGAGATGACTATGAAAGCAGCGGCCATGATCGGCATGCAGGACGATCTGGGAATGATAGAAAAGGGAAGAATTGCAGATTTCTGTGTGTTCGAAGAGAATCCGCTGAAAAAAGATCTGCGCACTTTCGCAAAGATGCATGCAGATATGACCGTTCTGGACGGGCAGATTGTCTATGATGTGGATGCAGAACAGGTCGAAGAAATGTATGATATCATGTCATCCATGCTGCTTTAGCGTCTGCAAAAGAATTTTTTCGGAGGTATAAGAATGAAAAGAAACAGAAGCGCAAATCGGAGGAAAGTCACAAGATGCTTTCTGCTTGTGCTGGTGCTGCTCCTGACTCTGTCACTTTCCGGCTGTGGAATCGGCGGAGAAAGCGGCAGCGAAAAGCACAATGCAGAACAGCCTGTCGTCAATCCTGTAAATCTGTCCATGGAAATTTCTGTAGAGCTGGAAGACGCTCAGAAAGACGGATTCGAGGGCAGCGGCCCACAGGGTTTTATCGCAGAAGAAGGCAGCACGGTACTGGAAGCGACAGAGCTCTATTGTCTGTCCAATGATATTTCCATTTCCATCGATTCCGATAAGTCCTATGTAACGGAAATCGGCGGTCTTACAGAAAAGGATTACGCAGATACCACAGGCTGGATTTTTAAAGTAAACGGAGAAATTCCTACTGTCCCTGCAGACCAGATCACGATTGCGGAAAATGACGAAATTCGTTGGGAATTTGTTGACTTTGCCACATACTCATGGTAGAATACACATAAAGTCTTCACAATCCCATGGTAGAATAGGATTGTTCTTAAGGGTAGTAAGAATATTTATTTATGCAAACTTTCCTTCTTTTATTGAATACACACACACTTTCAGGGAAAAAGGCCTCGTAAGAGGTCTTTTTCCTTTTTTGTTCTGCAGCAAATCAATTGGATCATAAAGATTCATTTTGCTGAATGGACACAGGACGAAGAAAGCAATACGTTCCGCTCTCTTCGTCCCTTTTTCTTTCCGTTTATTCTGCTTCTCCGTCTATATTCACCAGCACCGCAGTCACTACAAACCGTTCCAGATCCGCAGAGTCTTCTGTGCAGGTGGACAGCGTCAGCACCCGGTCCTGTTCATCCGGCTCCGGCAGTGCCAGTCCGCTTTCCTTATATATATTCTTTTCACGGGCCAGTTCCAGAAATGCTGCAAAATCCGCTTTCTCATTTAGAGGCACATCATAGGTTCCATCTTCCACTCCGGCCCGATACACGGAGAATATTTCGTAGCGCAGCCAGGTTCCGTCTGTCAGAAAGATATCGATATAGGGATGCTCCTTCAGATAATCCGCATCCATAAAATCGTCCAGATCTCCAAACATGGTATGATTCTTCATGTTGTGCCCATATATGATGCTGTGGGGATCACTGAAGTTCCGGTCGTTTCCTGCATCCAGATAAATACTTCCTGATGCCAGATATTTTTTATAATATGTCTTATCGAGATAGTAAAAATTGTTTTCTCCCTGCAGCAGCGGATAGTTTACGACGGTATCGTCGAGGTAAATCCAGCCGATGATATCTTCATTGATAGACAGGAGTTCCGAAAAGTCCACCGAAATCGGCGGTTTCTTCTCTGCTTCACTGCCGCTTAATTTTTTCCATTCGTTCTGACTGGTATATTCGTGTGCCGCGGAATCATAAAACTGTTCCGCCTCCCTGTAACTGCGCCAGATATTCACCAGTTTCACCAGAGAAAACAGGAATACTGCAATGCAGATCAGGCTGATCAGCCGACAGATCAGACTTTTCTGCCGCCGTGCTTTCTCTCTCCGGTGCTCCATCCGGCTGTGTGTTTCGCTCCCGCTCTTCTTTCTCATTTCAGATTCCACGTCGTCTCCGCGCGGTCCTGGGATTTTTTCAGATGCCTGGAAACCGCTTCTACTGCTTTTTCCTTATCCCGTTCCCGGATTGCCTTCAGGATTTCTCCATGTTCTTCCAGAATCGCCTGCAGGTAGGTCTCATCATAAAACGCAGACTTTCTTGTCTTTTCAATATACTCCTTATAGGAACGAAGTACCTGTGCCATAAACCGGCTCCTTGTGGAAGAATAGATGATGTCATGAAAAGCGGAATTCAGTTCGAGAACCTTCTGACTGTCCTTTTTTTTCGCATAAAACTCCATCAGATCCCACTGTTCCTGCAATGCATCAATTTCCTTATCTGTAATGCGTTCTACTGCACGTTCTACCGCGAGACGTTCCAGTGCTTCCCGTACAGCATAAATATCATCCACATCCTGGTGCGTGAATCCTTTCGCGAAGCATCCCCGGTTCGGCACATAATCAATCAGCCCCTCGTTTTCCAGCTGTTTGAAAGCATCCCGGATCGGGGTCCGGCTTACCTTCAGTTCCGATGCGATCTGGTTTTCCTTGATCTTCTCACCGATTTCATATTCCCCCTTCAGAATTCGATCCCGCACAATATCCGCGATCTCATCCGCCAGCGAAAACGAACTGGAAAACTCTTTTCTTTCTGTCATGGCCTGTACTTCTCCTTCTGCTGCATTTTGTCTTATATGACGTTCTGCATACTTATTCTACCATCACAGAATATGATTTTCAAGCACCTGCTGATCAAAGTCAAAGTTCTCAATCTGCAGATAATATTCTGCAGAATCGATTAGAGCCTTCATGGGACAGAGGCCGATAATTTCTGTTCCAGTGACCTGTACCCCATATCTGGCAGCTTCCGCTTTGACGAGCTCTGTAACGCGGTATAGCGGTGTCACGCGGAAATCCGTCATATTGATAGAGACCTGCGCAATGTTTCTGTCTTCCAGCATGAATCCCATGGCCTTGACGCACTTCAGACCGCCGTCTTTTTCCCGGATGATCTTCGCGATCTTGCTGGCGATGGTCACGTCGGACGTATTAAGATTCAGATTATATGCAACCAGCGGCGGTCTGGCGCCGACTGCAACCACGCCGCCGGTCGGATGGATCCGTCTGCCTCCGAAATCCGGTTCCCATTCCTCCTGCTGCACTTTTTCTGCCATACCTTCAAACTGGCCTTTCCGGATCGCTGCCAGATTCTTTCTGTTCGGCTGGCTGGCAGAAAGTTCATATAAGAATACCGGCAGATCTGCCTCATTTGCAATTCTCTCTCCGACAATTTCCGAAAGTCGGATGCAGTCTTCATTCGTTGCATCCTTGACAGGTACGAACGGCATCACATCCACGCACCCCATTCTCGGATGTTCTCCGTGATGCTTTGTCAAATCGATCCGTTCCACAGCCTTCTTCGCCAGTTTCACGCTGGCTTCTTCCACGCCTTTTGCATCTCCGATATACGTGATGACCGTCCGGTTATGGTTTGGATCGGAAGAGTAATTCAGCAGGCTGCACCCCGGCGTGGTCCGGATCTGATCTACGCATGCCTCGATCACTTCCTGGTTTCTTCCTTCCGATATATTTGGAATGCTTTCAATAATCTGTGCCATGATTTCCTCCTCAGATTTTCTTTTCTTCCCAAAACAGATTCGCTCGGGGTTTTCTTACAGCATCGCGCTGACTTCCGCGTAAATTCTCGCTGCGGTAGCTTCTCCTTCGATGATTCGCTTCCGCCCTGTCATGAACTCTGCTTTTTTCGCTTCATCTTTCACACCCGGCAGATTGATCAGCACATTGAGCCATGCGCCCTTCAGTCCGGTCAGCAGATTCAGTGCCGCTACGCCCAGGTCGGATGCTGCGTTGGGGTTGGACTTTCCTACAATCTTCTCCGCAATTTTCAGACCTTCTGCACAAAGCATCAGTGTCTCAAACGGTACTTCAGTTGCTGTCAGGGTAGCTTCGGCAATGGCCTTGCTTCTGGCCGCTTTCTCTTCGTCGGTTCCCTTCGGCAATTTAAAGGCGTCGGATACCAGGTTAAAGGCTTCCGTATCCTTGTCCACCGCCGCGGACAGCTTTCCGTACAGCACCATCGCTTCGTCTCTTGCTGCAATACACACCTTCTCATACTCTGCATACTTTTCCCGGCCGATGGTCAGATCTGCCACCATGGCGACCAAGCTGATTCCCTGCGCTGCAGCCAGGGCGCTGGCGGATCCGCCGCCTGGTGCCGGTGTGTTGGATTTCAGTACCTCGAGATATTCACTTACCTTCATGTCTACTAATTTCATTTTTTTATACCAGAATTCCTTTCTTAATGGT
>JALEHL010000009.1 GCA_022770665.1 Bacillota bacterium | reverse complement strand
ACATTGTCTGCTCTGAATTGCCTGACATATGAGAGGAGTGAAGTGATCCATGACAGAAAAGGAACGGAATGATTTTTTTTACTTGTGTTCACTGATTGAATTCACCGCCAGAAAAACGAAGAACAGGAGAGGCACCATTGTCAGGGCACTCGGGGAGAAGGGTGTGGAGAAGGAGCTGTATGATGCGGAGGTCAACCATTGCCTGTCTTTTGAACAGGTCAGCGATGAGCTGATTGAGAGATTTGGAATCAAAAATGGAGATTTTGATACAATTACGGGCTGTGCATATACGATACCCGGATTTATGGACATTGGAAGCCTTTACTGTCTGTTGATAGAGGACTGTGCGGAACCTGGAAAAGAAGTACAGGAGTTGATTCGTATTTTCACATCATTTATAAGCGATGAAATATCCAGATTTGAAACAGATGTGTATTACCAGAATCCGAGTTATCTGGAATGTTCTTACCGGGCAGGACGGCTGCTGGATTAAGTTAGGAGGACAAAAAATATTGAACGAAGAGAAAGAACTGCGGCTTGCGAATTTTGAGAAGATGATGGCTGCAGTAGAGAAAAGCTATGATGACACGGTTGCCCAGATGGAAAAGCTGAAGGCTGCGGGAAAGGTGAAAAGCGCCACCTACGGACAGCTCATGGGCAACAAGCTGATGTATCAGAATGTGATGGCGCTGTATAAGCTGTATGATCTGTACGATCCGAATGATCCGAAACAGGGAGAGACGAAATGATTTACCTTTCAAGTTTCCATTTCCCGTCGGCGGATGTGGAGTTTGGCTTTTTCAACAGCCAGAAGCGGACCTGCTATGACAGCTTTTATCCGTTTCAGGTACTGTCGCGGCGGCATCTGGAACTGCTGGAATTTGAGCCAGTGACGATTTTGTACGGCGGAAACGGCAGCGGCAAAACCACGGCGCTCAACATCATTGCGGAAACGCTGCATCTGAAGCGTGAGGCATTATATAACCGATCGAACTTTTTCGAGGATTATACCAGGTACTGTGATTACGATCTGTCGGCGTCATTGCCGCAGGCCAGCCGGGTGATTACCAGCGATGATGTGTTCAACTATATGCTGAATCTGCGGAGTCTCAACGAGGGTATCGACGAGAAGCGGGAAGAACTGTTTCAGGAATTTCTGGATGCCAAATATTCGGATTTTCATTTTCGAACCATGGAAGACTTCGAGGAGCTGCAGAAGGTGAACCTGGCACGCCGCAAAACCCAGTCCAAGTATGTGCGGTCCAGGCTCATGGACAATGTGCGGGAGCAGTCCAACGGAGAAAGCGCCTTTCGATATTTCGTAGAGAAAATCGGAGAGGACGGCCTGTATCTGCTGGATGAACCGGAAAACAGCCTGGCACCGGCAAGGCAGCAGGAGCTGGTGGAATTCCTGGAGAGTTCGGCCAGATTCTTCGGCTGTCAGTTTGTCATCGCTACCCATTCGCCGTTCCTGCTTGCCATGCGTGGGGCGAAGATCTATGATCTGGATGAAGATCCTGCTGCGGTGCGGAAATGGACCCAGCTGGAAAATGTGCGGGCATATTATGATTTTTTCAAGAGGCATGCGGAGGAATTCTGAAGCCTCTTTTTTTCTGCATTTCTGTGAGTGTTTTTCGCCAATCTTTCGTACTATAGATGACTGGTCAGTCAGAACGGAAACGAGGTGGACGGTTTGAATGAGAAAAAACTGATAGAAGGGATCCGAAACAGGGACGAGAGTGCGGCGGCGTATGCCATCGACCGATATTCCCGCCTGCTCTGGTCTGCGGCTGCGCAGGTTCTCCGAAACATCGGCACGGCGGAAGATCTGGAGGAGTGCGTGGCGGATGCGTTCGTCTATCTGTGGGAACATCCGGAAAAATTCGATCCGGCGCGGGGCAGTCTGAAATCCTGGCTGGCAATGATCGCACGGTCCAGGGCTATCGACCGGTACCGGCAGCTGGTGAAACGGCAGACGGTCTCCATGGAAGAGACGTTGCTGCAGACGGAAATGATCCCGGAAGCACCGGGGCTGGGGGAAGAAACAAGAGCTGCCCTAATGCAGGCCCTGGAGCAGCTGACGGAGCCGGACCGGGAGATTTTGCTCTGAAGATACTATTTCGACCAAAAGCCAGAGGAAATCGCCAAAGCCCTCGGCCTGACGGTGAAGCAGGTGGAAAAACGCCTTTACCGGACGAAGCGGCGGCTGTGGGAAACACTGACGGAGGTGCAGGATGAAATTTAACCGGGAACATAAAACGAGGATACAGGGGATTTTTGAGGAGAAGACGGGGGTGGTGGTTCGGAGCGAGAGGAAGGTTTCTACGCAAAATCCGTTCCGCCGGCATTTTGCGTTGATGCTGGCGTTGGTGCTGGTCTTTTGCTTTACGACAGGAGGACTTGCGGTCAGCCGGTTCAGTTCTCTGGAAGAGGACGATCTGGCGCTGGCTGCCGTTTATGAAGGGGACGGCATTGTGCAGATCACGGTGAAAAACCGGTCAGACAAGGACCTGGACTTTGAAGAACAGCTGAAGGTCATGCAGTGGAACACTTCGAAAGAAGTGGAACCGACAGAAGACGGCGATGTGATCTTTCTGGGAACTTCCATTCCGGCAGGGGAGACCGGAACCATGCCCATCAATCTGTCGCTGGCATACGACATGCAGCTTCTGGAGACTCCGCTGGAAAATGGAGATCACTACTATCTGGTACTGACCAACAACGGTTTTCTGCTGGGACAGGACTGGCACTGCAGCGTGAACTTCAGCGGAAACCGTCAGACCGGAGAGCGCACAGCAGCCGAATCCGAAACGTCAGGCGGCGCTGAAATATCAGGAAGCGCCGAACTGTCAGGCAGTGTGAAAGCGGAAACGAAGATTGATCCGGCGGTTCTGTAGCGGATCCCGGAGCAGCTGCGTTTCTATTTCGAGACGGACAGCTTCGGCACAGAGAACCGAAGCAGAAGTGCAGGCGAATACATGGAGGCGGTCAGCCAGTATCTCCAGCCATACGGAGACCGGGTGCTGATGCCGGCGACACCGTACAA
>JALEHL010000031.1 GCA_022770665.1 Bacillota bacterium | reverse complement strand
CGCGCCCAGATCGTGACCTTCCTCTGGAGGGCGCTGACTGAGTAATCAAGGGCAATAAATAAGCAACACACCAACAAGGCGGTGGAAGAAATCAAATTCTTCCACCGCCTTGCTATATTTGGCATTCACTGCTTCAGAGCGTAGTTTTGATTTCCGTGCTGTCATGAAATATACTTTTCATTCCGATGAAGAGAATCACTTCAAAACCATATCAAATTTCAAAGAATGTATTATTCGCGGTGGAGAGCCTGTCTTTGTCTGGAAGGGCCTGCAATATGGCGTCTGTTTTTACGGAGATAAGTACTGCATTGCTCTTACAAATGGAGAGCAGGAGAATATTTGTGATACACCCGATGATGTTCTGAACTATCAGGTGGGGGAAGATCGTTTGCGGGATGTTATTACCCAAGTAACAGTTCTGCACCGGAATATTTGAAATAAAACCTCTTGCTTACTGCTTGAACCCCATTGATATGACTGGATTTTTCCAGATCCTATAATTACACTCGGACCAAAACCTCTGGAATTTCAATGATTCCAGAGGTTTTTCAACTTTCTGACACGATCAGTTTTCAGTCTGTTCTTTGTTGTCAGAGATATTAATTTTTCATTTCTTTCTATGGTTTTACCTGTTTACCATGCCGTACCCGTTGTTGACATTCTTCTGATCGACACAAGAGACAGGGCACAGTTGCAGACTCATATAGTCATCGGCATAGCTGCCTTTTTTCGCTGCGGTCAGAAGGTAAACGGCCAGAGCCTGCTGCTTCGGCATCAGGGTAGCATAGTGCGAATATCATTCCCGAAAACTTTCTTTCGTGTCAGCAATCGCATCAATACGATGACTTTCATTTTTTAAAAAGATATGCACAAAATCGGGCGCTTCACTGACCAGTTCCACATTCAAATCCGGATTCTCCCGGAAGCAACCACGAATTCTATGAAAGCAATCCTTGTGGACCCACAGCGTCAGTTTAGGGCAATCATCAAATGCCCGATGCCTGATATACGCAACAGAGGAGGGAATATAGAGCCGTCATGTTTTCACAGTGTTTGAACGCCCCATGCTCAATTCCCGTGACGCCTTCAGAAAGAACTACCTCCCGCAGGTTAGCGCAGCAGGAAAAGGCGAACTTGCCGACAGAGCGGATATCCGCAGGCACCCTGAACTCCGATATGGGAGCATCCGGTGGGCAGTAAATCAAAGTGCACGGCTCTGTCTCCAACAGCACCCCATCCAGTGTCCGGAACCAGGGATTTCTTTCGTCCACGACAACCTCTTTGATATTATCTGCCATAAATGCAGCCGCTTCGATCCTGGAAACCGTCATGGGAAGGTACACGGTTTCAAAATCTTCCACTTTAATTGCGCCATCCAGCAGTGCGGACACCTTGAAGTCATCCAGATACGCCGGGATACGAAGCTCCGGAACCCGTTCCAGACAGCAGAGAATGGCGGCAGTCCCATCGGCTTGTACGCAATACTGAAAACGACCGGTCTGATCAGTTATTTTATTCCCGACAGTTATGGCGGAACCTCCTTACAGACTCCAAATGCATTCTTATTTTTTCCGCAGCACGATTTTAATAAAGTTCAGATACTTTCCTCCGCCGGCTTCCATGGCTTCACGGTCGCCCACAGCGTACTCGTTCTCCTGCTGTAGCCAGTCCGCCCAGACTTCTTCATTGGATTCCATCTGGCTGACTTCGATGACCTCGGCATCCCGGCTCCGGCTGACCATGCCGCGCCAGTATGCCGTATCGTGCATATAGTCCAGCTGCTCCGGTGTCCAGGACAGCAGCAATTCCGGCGGCAAATGGTCGTGGCAGTCCTGCTTCATGCCGGGGATGGCAATGTAAACATATCCGCCTTTTTTGACGAAAGGCAGCAGCTTCTGATCCAGAAAGTCCGGGTCACGGCCGAAATAGTTGTAGGAATCCGTACTGACAACGGCATCAAAGAACTCCGCTTCAAAGGGCAGAGCGGTGGCGTCCGCTTTGACCGGAATAATTTCCGCTTCGGACAATCCCATTTCCCGGAAAAACCGCCGGTTCTCCTCCGGATCGCTCCACAGGTCCGCGGCATAGACGGTAAAGCCGTATTCCCTGGCCAGAAATACGCTGGTCAGCCCCTGTCCGCTGCCCAAATCACAGACCACGCTCCCGGCGGGGATTTTGTGCCCGGTCAGCAGTTCTTCCTCCAGCTTCAAAGGATTCGGACCCATGATTTTTTTCATGAGTTCCGGTGTGTTGTATTTCTCACTTAACGGATAGTTCATGCACATTACCTCTTTTTGTTCTTCCTGTTGATTTTTGCGATCTCTTTGAATTTGTTCTCTTTCGCGGCCAGATAGCTTTCGCTGTCGGCGGCATAGGAATTCTCGTTTTTCAGCTTCTGCCAGGACTGCCAGCGCCCGGCGTCCAGATGGCCGCTTTCCAGGGCGGCCCGGACGGCGCAGCCCGGTTCGCCTGAGTGGGAACAGTTGCGGAACCGGCACCGTGCCGCCAGTTCCTCAATATCCCCGAAGGTCTGCTCAACGCCGGATGCGGCATCCCACATACCCAGTTCCCGCATGCCCGGGGTATCAATGACCATGGCCCCGCCGGGCAGAACAAGCAGTTCCCGGTGGGTCGTGGTGTGATGACCCTTGTCATCCTTTCGCAGACCGTCTGCCGCCAGGCGTTCCTCCCCCAGCAGGCGATTGATCAGCGTGGACTTGCCCACACCGGAGGAACCCACAAAAGCGACGGTCCTGCCCTGTGTGATGTAAGGCATGATCTGCACATATCCGTCCGATTCCATGGCGGAGGTGGTGAGAATCTCCACACCCATGGCAATGGCTTCCACTTCCCGCTGCTTTTTGGGCAGATCTGTGCACAAATCCGCCTTTGTCAGCACCACCACCGGATCGGCTCCGCTCTCCCACGCCACGGAGAGATAGCGCTCCATCCGGCGCAGATTGAAGTCGTTGTTCAGGCTCATGCACAGGAACACGGTGTCGATATTGGCGGCCACCACCTGTTCCGTTTTGGAAGTGCCCGCCGCCTTGCGGACAAACAGACTTTTGCGGGGCAGCACCTGGTGGATGACGGCGGTATCCGGATCGGCGCAGTCGGCCAACACATAGTCGCCAACGGCGGGGTAATCGGACGGGGACTGCGCCTCGAACTGAAACCTGCCGGAAACCAGAGCGTTCTGTTCGCCCAGGACGGTGCGGAGCCGGTACAGCCCCTTTTCCTGCAGCGTGATCCGCCCGACGGTCCATTCGGAATCCTGGGCCGCCAGCGCCGCCCAGCGGTCCGGAATTGAAAAATTCATCTGCGCCACCTCTCCAGATGGGCGTCAAGCAGGGCAAATACCGACGCCTTGTCGTCCGCAGCATCGTAGACGCTGTACAGCAGGTACATAGGACCGTAAAATGCCAGGGCTTCTGCCGGAGAACCCAATAAATCCGCCACATAGTGTAGCGGCCCGGTGCCGAGATACTGATGGTAGAGGCCGTTCATCTCTTCGCTGCGGTATTGTTCCACCGTCAGCATCTTCCGGAAAGAAGCCGCAAACGGGTCCTCCGTCCAATATCGGAACTGCTGTTTGCTGAATGTGATCAGATCCTCTATGGACGATCGTTCATAGGCTTCCGGCATGACCTCTGCCGTTTCTTCCGGCAAAGAACAGGCGGCCGCATTTTCCTGGTCCCGCTGTTCCATGACCTGTAAGATGCTGTCAAAAATATCCCGTTTGCTTTTGTAATGCTTATAGAGAGAAGGGGCTTTGATCCCGACCGCTTTTGCAATCTGATCCACACTGACCGCCTCATATCCCTCTTTGGAAAACAGGTTGACTGCTTCCGTCAGAATTTTTTCTTTCGTCGTTTCGCTTTTCATAACACCCTCACGGCTAATAATCGTTAGCTGAATTATAGGCTAATAATCATTAGCTGTCAATACAGTCTTTCAGAATAACTGCGAATATTGAAAATCCGAACACATTATCCGGGCGGGTAATGTGTTCGGATTTATCATTTCTATTGTTGGGTTACCGTTGATCCCAGCTCACTCAGTACTATGCCGATATCGGCGTCGAGCACGATGGACTGTGCTTCCAGTCCCCGCATGGTGACGGCCTCGCCCAGGTTGATGCAGGCATAGGTGGCTCTGGGATTCCGGGCCGTCATACGCAGGAACGGCACTTTGATGATGCCGGGGGTGTTGCCGCCAACGCCCAGTTCCAGAAACAGGATGCGGCCATTCCCGTACCGGTGCAGAAAATCCTCATACCGCCGGGCTGCGGCATACCAGCCCGCATCCTGGACGAAGCTGTCGTCACAGCGCAGGTTCATGGTCATGGGCCTGCCGCATTTGGGGCAGTGGGGGATCAGCTCGGAGGGAACCCGCATGTCCGCCTGCTCTGCAATCATCCGGCGGACAACCGCCTCGTTGTCATAAGTGGCCTGATGGCACGGCTCGCTGCACTGCCAGAGGCCGTAGTCGCCCTGGGTGTAGAACAGCCGCGCCTTATCAAAACCTGCCATCTGAAACTGATGATCCACATTGGTCGTGAGGACAAAATATTCTTTGTCCCGCACCAGCTCCAGCAGCTCGTCATAGACTGGTTCCGGCGCTTTTTCATATCGGTTCACCATAATGTGCCGGCTCCACCAGGCCCAGTATTCCTCCAGAGATGAAAAGGGATAGAACCCACCGGAGTACATATCGGTGATCCCATATTTCTCATGGAAGTCGGAAAAGTATTGCAGAAAGCGCTCGCCGCTATAGGTCAGACCGGCAGAGGTGGAAAGTCCGGCGCCCGCGCCGATGAGGATTGCGTCTGCACTTTGTAACTCAGCCTTCAGACGCTCAATTTTCTGTGAGTAATCGACCGTAGATTTCGAAGTCCAGATCCTTGAAAACATTGAAAATCACCTTCATTTTACTTCCGGATTCCGCCTTAAACTTTCGCACAGTCTCCACCGCGATTTCAGCGGCCCGCTGGTTGGGAAAATGGAACACCCCGGTGGAGATGCAGCAGAACGCAATGCTCTCCACGCCATTCTGCTCGGCCAGCTCCAGACAGGAACGGTAGCAGGAGGCCAGAAGGCGCTCGTCTTCCGCCGTCACACGGCCCTCAATGATGGGGCCGACGGTGTGCAGCACATAGTCGCAGGGCAGATTGTAGGCTTTCGTGATTCTGGCCTGCCCGGTGGGCTCCTCATGGCCCTGCTGTCCCATGAACTCAGCGCACTCCAGCCGGAGCTGTATGCCCGCAAAGGTATGGATGCAGTTGTCGATGCAGGCGTGGCAGGGCACATAACAGCCGGTCATCCCGCTGTTTGCGGCGTTGACGATGGC
>JALEHL010000030.1 GCA_022770665.1 Bacillota bacterium | reverse complement strand
CGATATCATCGCGGACGGATACAGCCCGTGCGGGAACTGCAAGCCATAGAAAAATGCCGAAGCACTGTTCTGCAGCACTCCGGCATTAAAAATATAGAAGGTCTCTGTATGGGTTCTCTGTCAGTTTCTATCGCAGTTTCTATCGCAGTTTCTATCGCTTTCTCCGATTCCGATCATCGGGTGGAAGGTCGGGCAAACCGTATCTACGTTGGCCACATCGGAGGAGCCGCCGCCAACAACTGTTTCCCGATCCACAGGGAGCCCGAGGGCAGTAAAGCAATCTGCTGCGACCCTGTTTTTCACGGGTCCGGTCTGAAAGCTGTCATAATCTACACCGCAAGGCAGAATCTCTACCTCCGTCCTGGTTGCCATGGCAGCGGCACGGGCACATTCCTTTACCCATGCGGTGATGTCATTGAGCTGCCATCTGTACGGCGCCCGGGTGCAGAATTCCACCTTTGCAAAATCCGGCACGATGTTTGATGCGTGTCCGCCTTCCAGAATGCATCCGTGGAGCCGCGCTTTTTCCGGAACATGCTGACGCATCATATCTACGCAGTCAAAAAACAGTCTCGCTGCATTCAGTGCATTTCTTCCCTCTTCCGGAGCAAACGCCGCATGAGACGGCCGTCCGTGAAACTCAAACAGCATGCCATCAATGGCAGAGAAATTCACACAGGTCAGATTCACGTCATTCATATGCACCATCGCTGCAAATTCATAGCCGTCGAAGGCATGGGCATTGGCAAGCAGTACCTTGCCGCCGCCCAGTTCTTCGTCGGGGGTTCCAATAAGATCAATTTGAATCTCTCCAAGATAATCTTCAATCTGTTTCAGTGCCAGAATCGCCATAACTGCAGCTGTGCCGCCGGCGCAGTGTCCGCAGCCGTGTCCCAGCCCCGGCAGCGCATCGTATTCCGCCATCAGCGCCGCTTTTTTTCTGTTCTTTCCACCATTTACCGTTGCTTTAAATGCAGTCTGCAATCCGCCAAAAGGATATTCCACCTCCAGGCCGTGACTGCGCAGCAGCTCCACGATGCGGCGTGAGCTCTCAAATTCCCGGGAACCCAGCTCAGGGTGCTCTGCCATCCAGTCATTTAGTGCAAGCACCTCATCCCGTAAAGTTGCAATGGTTTCCTTCAGCAACTTTGCCTGCACATCTTTCGTCCAACTGCTTTTCATTTCCATTTCTCTTACGCTTCCTTCTATGCGTTTTCTTTTCTCAGAACTTTCGTCAGCACAACATGGACTGCACCTGCTCCGATCAGATCGATCACCAGTGCCCATTCACTCGGGATCAGTTTTGTGAGAGCAAACCCAATAATCCATGATGCAATGCCGATCCAGTTGAATCCTTCCGTATATTTCCAGCTTTCCGGTCTTCCCTTCTTCAAGATGAAGTAGTCGGCCATGATGACACCTGCCATCGGAGTCAGCGTTGCACCGAGCAGATCGATGAATAATGCCAGATGATCCAGAATGCCCAGCACGGCAAGAATAGTTCCCACACTTCCTGAAATCAGAGTGACACGGCCTCTGGACGATTCTTTCAGGTTGAACATCATAACCACATTAAGTCCAGCACCGTATGCGTTCAGTGTGTTTGTGGTCCAGGTTGACAGGATCAGAACGATCATGCCTAAAACAGGGATCCCTAAATCGCTGAGAACGAGGGTAATATCAGAATTTCCGGCAAGGCCTGTCAGCACACACCCCAGCGCCAGAAGGCCGAGTCCTGCAGGCATGATTCCGATAAAGTTTGACTTGAATACATCCGCTCTGGTTTTCTGATATCTGGTTACATCCGGCATCAGAATGGATACGACGGTCATAAAACTGAATGTCATCAGTGCACCTGATAAAACAGACATGCTCTCGTTCTGTCCGATGGCAGTAAGTCCATCCGTTCCGTAAGTCTTTGCCGCCAGATAGGTACCGTATATCGTTACAATAATCAGGGCAGGCACGGAAATTTTATTGAGTATTTCCAGTGCGTTGATGCCGTATAATGCCGTAATCAGCATGATGATACCCCAGATTAAACTGGAGACCCAGACAGGAATATCGATCCCGCAAATCTGCATCATCATCTGAGAAAAAGCAGGGCCGCAGATGTTGTTCTGCAGGCCGTACCAACCCAACAGTGAAATGGTGAATAGGATGCTTACAATATACTGCGTGCCCTTTCCGCCGAAAGCGGGCACAGCAGTCATACAAGTTGGCCTTCCTATGTCAGACCCGATCACGCCCATGGCGAAACCGAGCAGCACGGTAAGGATATATCCGATTGTTCCGGCAAGCAGAGCTGATGCCAGAGACATCTCTGCTACCAGCATTCCTCCAATCACCAGACTTGGCACGCAAATCATGCCGCCGGCAGTGATAAACGCAATGTTTACCCAGCTTTTTCTGTCTTCCTTTGGGACCGGTTCCAAAGTGGTACTTTCCATCATATTACTTCCCTGGCTTTTTTCTTTCGTCATCTTTTTTACCTCCGTAAGTTGCCTGCAAGTGCTGTCAGTTCTTCATCTGCCAGTTCTCCGTCTTTCATGATCAGACGGTCGTCAAACCAGATGGTGGATCGGGAAGATGTTCCGTCGCAGTGGGAAACTGCTTTTCTGCCATAAGGCGGTGCATCCTCCGGTGGAACATTGCCGATACCCCATGTGGTCACGCCCCAGCCGCGCTCGTCCTCCGGTGTGCTGCCGGAGAAGATGGTGCACGGATTGAGCCCAATGGATAAGTGTGCAATCTTGTACATATTCGGGTCGTTGAAATGTTTCAGATACTCTGCGAACCAGTCTGCTGCTTCGGTTCCGTCGATGGAGATAATATCACCGTTCTTTACCGTGATATGCACCCGTTCTCCGGGAATCGGACCCTGGTCTGTCAGCGTTCCGTCGAAAACCATCTCGCCGTTTACGCTGTCAAAACGCGGAACGATATTAATGCATCCTGCCATGGTATGGAAGCCCGGTTGTGCCATATCCCCGCAGTCCACTGCCAGAAAATGACTGGGATCCAGTTCAAATTCCGCATTCGTTCCCAGTGCAGTTTCTACTCGTACGGTCTTGCTGTTTTCAATGATTTCCTTCATCTTCATCATCAGAGGTTTCAGCTGCGCAGCATCTACCTCACCGATGGTCCGCTGGAACACATCCGGTCTGGTTTCCGCCAGAGCGACATACCGAAGCTTCTTATTCTTTTCCAGCGCGATATCGAATGGTTTCGTATAAAGAAGCATTCTCTGGTTCAGTTCAATCCATACATCCGCTTCACAAAGCGCACCTGCCAGAGCCATGGTAGGAACATCCGTTTCTTTCATAACTCCATCGCCTTCCGGCGGCATGTTCTCAATGATCAAAGGATGTGCCCCCACTTCATGGACTGCTTTCGCAATTTCCATCGTCATTTCGCGGCCTGTCTTCGGATCGCAGGTTACTGCAACGGTTTCACCCGGCTGAACGGCCAGCATATCATTGACAAGCCTGTCCGTCGCTTTCTGCAAACCTTTCATTTTTTCCTCCTGGATTCCCGCATATGCGTCTGATGTTCATTTATGGCCATATTCTGCCTATATGATATAGCAAGGATCGTGCCATCTCGAAGAAACGCCTTTTTTCAGTCTTTTTCGAAAAAATTTCCATCAACTGCTTGCAATAAAATAAAAAGATTTAGTCTAATTATATTAAATTTCTTTAGTCAAAGACTTTGGCAGGAGGTAACATCATGTACAGGGAAGACGCAGAATCCATTTTCACCACAGGCAATTTCTTCGATGAGCTCTGCATCATTGATCAGGGAGGGGTTATCCGATTCTATGAAGCCTGCCCCATTAACGGCGCACCAG
>JALEHL010000138.1 GCA_022770665.1 Bacillota bacterium | reverse complement strand
TCTTCCGCTGGATACAACTCAGAACTGGGCAGAACCGTGCGGAAAGACGTTCAGTCTGCAGGATGGACTTTGCGGAGACTTCCTGTCGAAGGAAGGCATTCCGGTACATACGGTCGTTTCTGTGGAAGACGGCCAGCTGGTGGCTCAGTACGGGGACAGCAAGGTAATCCTGAAATACTGTGAAGAAGCGGCTTTTGCGGCTTATCTGGCGAATAAACCGGATCATAGAGTCAGCACGTTCCGTTTTTATATCCGGGATGGAAAGGCCTGGGCAGTAAAATGCGGAAGCCGGATTTATCAGAAAGTGGAAAACTAGAGAGAATGGAGCATGGACATGAAGAAAAAAAACGGCATTGCAGCAGCGGTGCTGCTGATTCTGATTCTGACGTGCATTCTGCCGACAGGTGCTTTCGCAGAAGAGACACAGGAAGATGTGACGCCGAATGCGAAGGCAGCGATCCTGTATGAGACGACCACGGGAACCGTGGTATATGAAAAAAATGCAGATATGCAGCTGCCGCCCGCCAGCATGACGAAGGTCATGACGGCAATTCTGGTTCTGGAACAGAATCCGGAGCTGGAAGGCGAACTGACGGTAGACGAGCGGGCTGTCAGTCATTACTACTGCAGTTCCATGGAACCGTTGCGGCATCTGTATGCAGGCGAAGCGATCTCCTATGAAGACTGTATGAATTACATGCTGATCGCTTCGGGAAATGAAGCGGCGACGTCTTTTGCATTTGAACTGGCTGGCGACATGTCAGAATTCGCGAAGCAGATGACAGCCAAGGCGAAGGAGATCGGATGTGAAAACACAGAATATCGTGATCCGACAGGAATTTCCCCGTATAACCTGACTACACCGCGGGACATGGCGAAGATAGCAGCATACGCCATGAAATTTGATAAATTCAGAGAGATTGTCTGCAAGTCTGGCGGAACGGTCCCTCCGTCTAATAAGCGGGAGAAGGGTTTTGATTATGAAAACTCGGATCCGCTTCTGGCAGAGAACCCGTACATTACACCGTACCACGGATATATAAAAGGAATCAAAACAGGATGGACGCCATCCGCAGGCTACTGTCTCACCTGCTGCATGGAAAAGGATGATCTTACCTGGATCTCCGTGGTCATGGGGGTGGAGGATGAAGCCGTGACAGAAACGGGAGAGGTGATCCGTGGAGATGTTCCGGAAACCATCCGCCTGCTGGGTCTGACCGACGGTGTGACGGCGGATGACCTGAAGAAACCGGTTAACGTCCTGCTGATTGCAGGTGTTATCATAGCTGGAATCGTCGTTGTACTGATTGCAGCGGTCCTTTACAGGAAGAAACATAGAAGGGAGATGTAATTATCAGAGACTATATTATTAAACGAATCGCGCAAGGTCTGCTGCTGGTTATCGCAGTTTCATTCCTTGTGTTCTGCCTGATGTATATGCTGCCGGGTGATCCGGTGGATATGGTAGTAAACGATAAGGTATCGCCGGAAAGAAAAGCGGAGATTGCCCATGAACTGGGGTATGATCAGCCGTTTATGACACAATTTTTCAACTGGTCCAAAAACGCCCTGCATGGGGATTTTGGAACCTCGGTTCGATATAAGAATGAAGTATGGGATATGATGAAGGCTAGAATCCCTTACAGCTTGAAGCTCTGCGGACTTTCGCTGGTCCTGGAGCTGATTATCGCATTGCCGCTCGGGCTTTTATGTGCGATGAAAAAAGATGGATTCTTTGACCGGTTTACGGTGAATTTCTCACTGCTCCTCACGGCGATTCCATCTTTCTGGCTGGGTGCCCTGATGATAATCGTTCTTGCGGTGCAGCTGAAGCTGGTTCCGATCAGCGGCTATGAGCACTGGCAGAATTATATCATGCCGGTGCTGACCATGACTCTGGGGAGTGTGGGAGGAACATTGCGTATTACGAAAACGGAAGTGCTGGAAGTAATCAATGAAAAATATGTTACCACAGCGTATGCAAAGGGTCTGCCGAAAAAGACCGTAATGATCAAGCATGTGCTGAGGAACTCTCTGATTCTGGTTACGAACCTGGTGTTCATGTCCATTCCATGGCTGATCTCCGGAGCTGTTATTACCGAAAGAATTTTCGGTTTCCCGGGCATGGGAAATCTGCTGCTGAACTCCATCATTCAGCAGGATATTACGGTAGTGCAGGCCGTTCTGCTGCTGATTGCAATCCTGACTGTGATCTGCAACCTGCTCAGTGATATTCTGATGGGTATTCTGGATCCTAGGATCCGACTTTCATTAACCGGAGGTGACGACTAAAGTGAAGAAACAGAGCAAATGGAAAGAAAGACTGCATGAATGCACGCATAATGCCAACTTCATGATTGGTTTCGTCATCATTATCAGTGTAATTCTGGTGGCTATTTTCGCAGACCAGATCGCACCATACGGATACGTGGACCAGAAAACAGGCGGACGTCTGGAAGCACCAAGTGTAGCACATATTTTCGGAACGGATGATCTGGGAAGAGATATGTTTTCCAGAATTGTCTATGGATCCAGAATTGCACTCTGGGTTGCATTCCTGGGCGGCTCTCTGCAGCTGATTATCGGTGTAGTAATCGGGCTTGCCTGCGGATTCTTCGGGAAATGGATCGACCGTATCCTTACTTTTATGACTGACCTTACCTGGTGTATTCCGGGAACGATTCTGGCACTGGCTGTTGTAACGATTCTGGGAAAGAGCCTGACCAACACGATCATTGCCATCTCGCTGGTAGCTTGGGCCAGCTATGCACGTATTGTACGTGCCAAGACCATGTCACTTCGAAACATGTCATTCGTAGAGACCGGAAAAGCGTTCGGCGAAAGCAATTTCTCGCTGATGTTCCGTTACATACTTCCGAACGTCATTCCGTCGCTGCTGGTTATGGTTTCGCTGAATCTGCCAGGAACGATCATGTCCACCACGACGCTGTCCTTCCTGGGACTGGGCTCGCAGCCGCCGTCACCAGACTGGGGACTTGCAATTTCTCTGGGACTGAAATATATCCAGAGAGCACCATGGCTGACCATCTGGCCGGGCATCGCTCTGGTTTATGTTACTTTCGGATTCAACCTGCTGGGTGAAGGTCTACGTGATCTGATCGACCCGCATATGAAGACGCAGTAGAAAGGGGCAGAACATGAGTGAAGAATTATTAAGACTGGAAAATCTGTCCATCGATTATAAAGTGAAGGACGGATATCTGTCCGCAGTAAATGATGTTAACTGCGTACTGAATAAAGGTGAGGTGTTTGCTGTTGTCGGAGAATCCGGCTGCGGCAAGTCCACAGTAGCTCACAGCATTATGAATCTGCTGCCGGGCAGAAATGAGGAAATCAGCGGCAAGATTATTTTCAAGGGGAAGAATCTGCGGGAGTGCACGCGGCAGGAAATGGAAAAAATCCGCGGCAAGGAGATTGGCATGATCTTCCAGAATCCGCTGGATTCACTGAATCCGGTGTATACCGTAGGCGATCAGACCGCGGAAGCGATCCTGCTGGATAATGTTTCTAAAGAAGAAGCATGGAATCGTGTGCTGAAATTGTTTAAAGATGTAAAGATGCCGGATGCGGAGGAACGTATGAATAGTTTCCCGCACGAGCTTTCCGGCGGAATGCGTCAGCGTGTCATGATTGCCATGATGCTGTCGAGAAATCC